>NZ_JAZKVY010000249.1:0-510 GCF_036624925.1 Stenotrophomonas sp. A3_2 | reverse complement strand
ACCAACATTCCGTAGTCCGAGGACTCGAGCGCCGCTTGAACCAGCCACTCGTTGTCTAGCCCAGACGAGGGCGAATAGGCAAGGTCCTCCGAACTGCCAGGCATCGCGCGCATGCCCTTACAATACTATAAAGGTCGCAGATGCGCATCGAAGCCCATGAACGCCGATCGCTTGCTTTGCAACGTAGACGGCCCCCTGGGGCCTGATCAAGCGATAACGGGACGGATAGGACTGGAGCCGATGACCGGATTCGAACCGGTGACCTGCTGTTTACGAAACAGCTGCTCTACCACTGAGCTACATCGGCGACCAACCGACATTATGGCGGGTCTGGACCAGAAAACCAGGCCCTCCACCCACCCCGGGAGGTTGGCGGCCCCAGGGGTAACCTTCACCCATGTCTGACGACCGGTCCGAAGAGCCGGATGACTTAGAAACGCCACCATCGTTCTTCCCCTACGAAGACGAAGACCCCCGCGAGCAAGGCTTCAGCGGGTCGACCGAACCCGT
>NZ_JAZKVY010000248.1:0-12663 GCF_036624925.1 Stenotrophomonas sp. A3_2 | reverse complement strand
GGGGCCTGGGGGGGGGCGGGGGGCTGGGGGGGGCCGGACCCGCGGTCCCCCCACCCTGGGGGGCTGGTTGGCGCCACCCTGGGCCCAACCGGTCGTGCACGCCCAGGCCCTCCGCCTCTGGACACATTTCTGCGAGCGCGGTGCGTACATGCGCGGTGCCTCGCCTTTTGTAGGTGCCAACCTTGGTTGGCAACAGCTTTTGACTTTGCTTTTTTCTTTTGACTTTGAATTTCCGCTCTCGTTCCGCGCGCGCAGGAAACTGTCGGGAGGGGGACGGGTGACGCAGGCAGGACCGTTGGCGCCATGGATGGCGCCATCGAGCCTACAGGGACGTACTTGCGGCGTGTCCTGCCTGCGTCACCCGTCCCCCTCAAGCCGCGATCAATGCAGGCGCCGCGAACAACGCTGTAAACCTACTTCGCATACTGCCCGCCGCAGTCGGCATCCTTCCCCGGCCCCAGTTCGATCGTCGCCAGCAACGCCGCCGGCGGCGCGATGCTGCCCAGCGCCAGGGCCACGGCGCCACGAATACCCAACGCCTTGAAGTCGGGCCGGAATGACGGGTCCTTGAAGGTGCCACTGATGTGCAGCGGAGAACGCAGTACCAGAATGCTCCTGTCCTTCGGGCGTGGCTTCAGCAGCAGGTCCAGGGTCTCGTCGCGCAGGCTCACCGTGCCTTCGCCGATGAGGATCGTGTCGGTGGTGTCCACCGCCATCGCCTGGCTGGTCATCAGGCCGTCGCGCACGCCGAAGTCGGCGAAGGCGCAGCGCAGGGGGATCTGCTTGTCGCCGGTCACCAGGAATTTCAGCGATTCGGTGATGTCCAGCCCCGCCAGTTCCATTACCAGGTTGCCGACATGGCCGCGGCCCATCGCCAGGCCGACCTTGCCACTGCTGCTGCCGAGCATTGCGGCGACCGAGTTGCCGTGGCCGCTCAGGTCCACCTCGCCGCCGATGCCACCCTTGGCCTGTTCAGCCAGCTTGGCGTCAGGGAACAACTGGCCCAGCTGCACGCCGCGCACGCTGGCCTTCAGCGCGGTGCTGATCTGCGGACGGCGCGCGTCCATGCGGATCGTGCTGCGGATGTCGCCGCCGGCGACGCCGAAGTTCAGCGGGTCCAACCGCAGCACGCCGTCATCCAGCAACAGGTGCGCATCCATGTCGTCCAGCGGCAACGAAGGGGCGTTGATGCGGTGGGCCTTCCAGCGCACGTCGGCATCCATGGCGCGCAGCTTGCCCAGGTTGTAGGGCGTGTCGGGCAGCACCCGTGCACGGGCGGCAATCCGTGCGGCCTCGGCCTTCTGCTCTGCGTTGGCCGTTTCGCCGCCGCCGGTTTTTGGCGGGGCGCCGACGAAGCCGGCAAGGTCATCAAAGTCCAGGCGCCTGGATTGCAGCGTGGCGGTCAGCCGTGGACGATCGCGTCCCACCTCGAACTGCAGGTTGCCCCCCAGGTCGCTGTCGCCGACCTTGCCAGTGAAGCTGTCGTAACGCCAGACGTCGTGGTCGCGTTTGAGGCGTCCGTTCAACGCATAGGGCGGTGAGGGCGGGATGGCGATGCCGAGCAGAGGGTAGAGATCGGCCAGGTCCTGGCCGCTGAGCGCGAACTGCAGGTCGAACACGCGCAGCTGGAAGGGGTTGGTCAGCGTGCCACTGGCGACTGCGTGAGTGGCGCCGGCCCGGCCATCGAGATGGATGCGGAACGGGTGGTCGCTGTCGGTCAGTTCCAGGGGGGATTCGGTGCCGCCGCGCAGCGTGAACGGATTGCCCTGCCAGCGGCCTTTACCCTGCACCAGCAGCGGTGGCGCAGTGTCGGCCTGCTTCGGTTGGCCGCTGCGCACGTCCACGAGGATGTCGGTGCGGCCCAGCGTGTCGAGGAACTGCAGGCGACCGTCGTCGATGCGCAGCCGCTTGAGTTGGGGGCTTGCCCCGCCGGTGCTGCCGCCGAGGAAATCCCAGTTGCCCGGGTCTCCCTTGCGCGGTGCGGTTTCCAGCAGCACATCCGGCCGGGTCAGGCGTACTTCGGGCAGCTGCACGCTGCCGCGCAGCAGGGGCCACACCCGCACATCGATCTCGACGCGGTCCGCCGTGGCCATGGCGGGCTGTTTTGCCCAGCTGGCATTGGCGAAGGTGATCGCATCGGCGCGGATCGTGCTGGTGCGGCCGAGGTCGACATCCAGGTTCCCGATGTGCAGTGCGCGGCCGGTGCGTGCCTGCACCGCACGCTCCACGGGCCCCTTGAACCAGTTCCAGTCCCACAACGCGAACAGCACCAGTATTGCCGCCAGCATGAAGACCAGGATCGTCAGCCAGCGCCGGCCACGTGGGCCGGGACGGCGGAGGCGCCAGCGGTGCGTGCGCTTTGCAGCAGGGGAGGCGGCAGCATTCACGCTGCCATGGTTGCCCCCTCTTCGTGGACAGGGCGCGAAGCGTCCATGTGCATGGCGTGCACGCGCTGCGTTCGAGCGGTCGTTTACAACACCTGCATGGTGACCGCGACAAAGTGGCAGACACTGCCGCCGATCACGAACAGGTGCCAGATCGCATGCGAGTACGGGATCGATTCACGGTGGTAGAAATAGGTGCCCAGCGTGTACGACAGGCCGCCGGCAAACAGCCAGGCGAGGGTGCCACCGTCGATCGAGGCCCACATCGGCTTGATCGCCACGATCACCAGCCAGCCCATGGCGATGTAGATCACCGTGGAGAGCACCTTGAAGCGGCCGGTGTAGAACAGCTTGAACACCACACCCGCCAGCGCCAGCGCCCAGATCGCAGTGAACAGGCCCCAGCCCCACGGACCGCGCAGGCCGATCAGGGTGAACGGGGTATAGGTGCCCGCGATCAGCACGTAGATCGCGCAGTGGTCGAACACCTTCAGCCGGCCCTTGGCGACCGGATGCTGGATGGCGTGATACAGGGTGGAGGCGGTGTACAGAAGCAGCAGCGCGATACCGAATACGATCGCGCTGGCCAGCTGCCAGCCGTCGCCGTAGATCGCAGCCAGGGTGATCAACACCGCACTGGCGGCCAGGGCGAATACCGCGCCCAGGCCATGGGTCAGGGCGCTGGCGATTTCTTCACGGATCGAAGCAATGGACGTCGTGGACATGGGCATGGGCGTTTTTCGCGGGGAGGGGGACCCGCGTCCCCCTATCATCGCCGCGATGGCCGCCATGTGCACGCCCGTCACCGTATGGGGGATGAATCCGCGCCTATCCACGCATGGCGTGGATCTACCAGGCGCGGATCCGCCTCCGTGGCATCAGCCCACCGAAACGGTATGCGCCGCTTCGCGGGTGGCCGAGAAGCGCACGTCCGGCGAGCGTTCCTGCGCCAGCTGCAGGTTGACCCGGGTCGGCGCCAGGTAGACCAGGTGCCCGGCCGCATCCAGGGCCAGGTTCAGCGCGTTCTTCTCGCGGAATTCTTCCAGCTTCTTCTCGTTGCTGCAGTGGACCCAGCGCGCGGTGGTCACACTGACCGGTTCGAAGGTGGCTTCCACGCCGTACTCGTCCTTCAGGCGGTAGGCGGCCACGTCGAACTGCAGCACACCCACCGCACCCAGGATCAGGTCGTTGCTGGTGAGGGGGCGGAAGAACTGGGTTGCACCTTCCTCGGACAGCTGGGCCAGGCCCTTCTGCAGCTGCTTGAGCTTGAGCGGATCGCGCAGGCGTGCGCGACGGAACAGTTCCGGGGCGAAGTTGGGAATGCCGGTGAAGGTGACCGCTTCGCCTTCGGTGAAGGTATCGCCGATGGAGATGGTGCCGTGGTTGTGGATGCCGATCACATCGCCCGGCCACGCCTCGGCCGCGATCTCGCGATCGCTGGCCATGAAGGTCAACGCGTTGGCCAGCTTCATTTCCTTGCCGGTGCGCACGTGGAAGGTCTTCATGCCGGCGCTGAAACGGCCCGAGCAGACCCGCATGAAGGCCACGCGGTCACGGTGCTGCGGGTCCATGTTGGCCTGGATCTTGAACACAAAGCCGGTCAGCTTGTTCTCTTCCGGTGCGATCTGGCGGCCGGTGGTGGAGCGCGCCTGCGGCGATGGCGCGTGCTCGACGAAGAAGTCCAGCAGTGGCTGCACGCCGAAGTTGTTCACGCCCGAGCCGAAGAACACCGGGGTCTGCTTGCCGGCGCGGTAGGCGTCCAGGTCGAACGGGTGGCTGGCGCCCTGCACCAGTTCCAGCTCGTCGCGCAGGTCGGCCAGCATCTGTGCACCGATCTTCTCGGCCAGGCCGGGGGCGTCGATGGACGGGAAGATGGTGGAATCCTGGCGGGTGAAGTTGCGGCCCGGCTCATACAGGTGCACTTCGCCGGTCAGCAGGTGCACCACGCCCTTCAGGCGCTGGCCCATGCCGATGGGCCAGGTGACCGGGGCGCACTGGATGCCCAGCACGGTTTCCACTTCATCCAGCAGCTCGATCGGGTCCTTGCCCTCGCGGTCGAGCTTGTTGATGAAGGTCATGATCGGGGTGTCGCGCAGTCGGCAGACTTCCATCAGCTTGATGGTGCGCTCTTCCACGCCCTTGGCCACGTCGATCACCATCAGCGCCGAGTCCACCGCAGTCAGCACGCGGTAGGTGTCCTCGCCGAAGTCGGCGTGGCCGGGGGTGTCGAGCAGGTTGACGATCTTGCCTTCGTACGGGAACTGCATCACCGAGGAGGTGACCGAGATGCCGCGCTCCTTTTCCAGTGCCATCCAGTCGGAGGTGGCGTGGCGGGCGGCCTTGCGGCCCTTGACCGAACCGGCCATCTGGATCGCGCCTCCGAACAGCAGCAGCTTTTCGGTCAGCGTGGTCTTGCCGGCGTCAGGGTGGGAAATGATGGCGAAGGTGCGGCGACGCGACGCTTCGTTGGCGACTTCGGACATGGCAGTGGCGCCCGCCCGGGGCGCTATTCAAAGAGATAAGCGCCCGATTATACCGGCCGGGGCCGGTCAGCGCCCGGTACCGCCGTCTGCTTCGCCCTGGCGGGCGAACTGCAGCTGCCCCTGCCCGGCGAAGATGCGCACCGGCACCGAGCGCAGGCCCATGCCGCGGTTGACCTGCACCACGAAGTGCAGGTGCGGCGCAGTGCTGTAGCCGCTGTTGCCGGACAGGCCGATCGGTTGCCCGGCTCCCACCGCCTGGCCGCGGCGCACGCGCATGCCGCCGTCCTGGAGGTGGCCGTACAGGGCCATGCTGCCGTCGCTGTGCAGCACGCGGATGAAATTGGCACGGGCACCGTCGCGCTCGCGGTCCTGGCCATTGCCACGGAAGCCATCCTGGATCTGCATCACCGTGCCCTCGCGCGCGGCCAGCACCAGGGTGCCCTCCGGCAGTGCGAAGTCGACCGCGTCGCGGTTCTCCTCGTCGTCATGGCTGAATCGCCCCTGCGGCGCTTGGTCCACACGCAGGCGGGCCGCATCGAACGGCAGGCGATAGGCGACATCTTCGGCCTGTGCGGCCGGGTTGCCCGGCACCGACTGCAGTCGCAGATCCAGCATGCGGCCATCGATCGGGGCGGGCAGGTGGCCGACCACCAGGCTGCTGTCGCCCTGGATGAGCGACTCGACCGGGAGGCCTTCGACCGGGTGTCCGGGGGCGGCGCGCAGCTGGATCTGCAGCGGCCCTGCCAGCCCGTTGTCGATCCGCGCCTGCCATTGCGTACCGACCGGCTGCAGGCGCAACTGGGCCATGGGGGCGGCGCCCTCGGCACTGCCTGCGCGGGTGGTACGGGCGGAAGGGGGAGCCAGTCCCCAGCCCTGGCGCCAGTCGCCGGCGTGTACGGTCGCGCTCGCCAGCAGGGGCAGCAGCAGGCAGGTCAGGGGCAGGCGCGGCATTGGCGTTTCCAGCGAGAGGACCGCCGGGACTGTACCCGATCCTGAACGGGGCGACCGGGACGGCCCTCGCAGAGTGACCCTGAAAATATCTATCGCTTTATCCGCATGAAGGGATTGACAGTGCCGGAAAGGGCTGGCATCGTGACTCCACCATCGAGACCGGCAGAGGGACAGGCCCTTTGAAGCCGGGGCAGCCCGCAGGCGCGCAAGCGTCTGCGTAGGTGCCAAATCCTGCGGGGACCGTGGCGTCCACCGAAAGATGGTTCGAACCATGCACCGCACGTGCATCTCGAACGCGGGCCCCGCGAAGGCTCGATGGCCGATTCCCCAACCGGATCCCGCCATGAGCTTCGCCGCCAGCACCGCCATTCGCCCCGAACCCTTTGTCCCCGTCAGCGTGCCGGTCGCAGACCGCGTGCATGCCGAGCGCGGCGAGTTCGCCGCAGTGTTGTCGATGCGTCACGCAGGTCCCAGTCCGGTGCGCCTGCGCTATGAATGGGTCGGCCCGGCCAATGCGCCGGTGGTGGTGCTGGCCGGTGGCATTTCCGCCCATCGCCACGTGGCGTCCAATGCACAGTTCAGCGAGAAGGGCTGGGCCGAAGGCCTGGTCGGCAGCGGGCGCGCGCTGGATCCGCAGCTGCTGCGCGTGCTGGCCGTCGATTTCGTCGGTGCCGACGGTGCGCTGGACGTGCCGATCGATACCGCCGATCAGGCCGACGCATTGGCGCTGGTGCTGGATCATCTCGGCATTCGCGCGCTCAAAGCCTTCGTCGGCTATTCGTATGGCGCGCTGGTCGGCCAGCAGTTCGCGATCCGGCATCGTGCCCGCGTGCGCCAGTTGGTGCTGGCCAGCGGTGCGCATCGTCCGCACCCTTATGCCGCCGCCTGGCGCGCATTGCAGCGTCGCGCGGTCGCGCTGGGCCAGCTGCAGTGCGGCGAAGACCACGGCCTGGCCCTGGCGCGGCAGTTTGCCATGCTCAGCTACCGTACCCCGGAAGAATTCGGCGAGCGCTTCGATGCCGCACCGGAAGTGATCAATGGCCGCGTGCGCGTGGCTGCCGAAGACTATCTCGACGCGGCCGGCGCGCAGTACGTCGCGCGCACGCCGGTGACCGCTTACCTGCGCCTGTCCGAATCGATCGATCTGCACCGCGTCGACCCGGCCGCGATCCTGCCGCCGACCGTGGTGGTGGCCGTGGAGGGCGACCGCCTGGTGCCGCTGGCCGACCTGGTCGGCCTGGTCGAAGGGCTGGGCCCGCGCGGCAGCCTGCGCGTTCTGCGCTCGCCCTATGGCCACGACGCCTTCCTCAAAGAAACCGATCGCATTGACGCGATCCTCGCCACCGCCTTCCGTACTTCTGGAGAGTCCGCATGAGCCTGCACGCCAACGAGCCGTCCTGTAGCCGCACCACTGCCGCTGTCCGTGCCGGCATCGATCGGGACACTGCGCATGGCGCGGTCACGCCGCCGATCGTGCTGTCGTCGAACTTCAGCTTTGAAGGTTTCGGCAACAAGCGCCAGTACGACTACACGCGCAGTGGCAACCCGACCCGCGACCTGTTGGGCGAGGCGCTGGCGGAACTGGAGGGCGGCGCCGGTGGCGTCATCACGGCGACCGGCATGGGCGCGATCAACCTGGTGCTGAACGCACTGCTGCAGCCGGGCGATACCCTGGTGGTGCCGCACGATGCGTACGGCGGCAGCTGGCGCCTGTTCAATGCGCTGGCCAGGAAGGGCCTCTTTGAACTGGTCACCGCCGACCTGACCGATCCGCGTGCACTGGCGCAGGCGTTGGCCACCCAGCCGAAGCTGGTGCTGGTCGAAACGCCGTCCAACCCGCTGCTGCGCATCACCGACCTGCGCTTCGTCATCGATGCCGCGCACAAGGCCGGCGCACTCGTGGTGGTCGACAACACGTTCCTGTCGCCAGCGCTGCAGCAACCGCTGTCGTTCGGTGCGGACCTGGTGCTGCACTCCACCACCAAGTACATCAACGGCCACAGCGATGTGGTGGGCGGGGCAGTGGTCGCGCGTGATCCGGCACTGCACGAGCAGCTGGTGTGGTGGGGCAACGCGCTGGGCCTGACGGGTTCACCGTTCGATGCCTTCCTGACCCTGCGCGGCCTGCGCACGCTGGATGCGCGCCTGCGCGTGCACCAGGAAAACACCGCGTCGATCGTTGCCCTGCTGGACCAGCATCCGGCGGTCGGCCGCGTCTATTACCCGGGGCTGGCCGATCACCCAGGCCACAGCATCGCCACGCGCCAGCAGAGTGGTTTCGGTGCGATGCTCTCGTTCGAACTGGCCGACTGCGAAGGCGACGATCCGCATGCCGCAGTGCGTGCATTCGTCGATGGCCTGCGCTGTTTCACGCTGGCCGAATCACTGGGCGGCGTCGAAAGCCTGATCGCGCATCCGGCCACCATGACCCACGCCGCGATGAGCGCCGAAGCGCGAGCCGCTGCCGGCATCAGCGAAGGCCTGCTGCGCCTGTCGGTCGGCATCGAGGCCGAGCGTGACCTGTTGGCCGATCTCGGCGCCGCTCTGCAGCGTGCCGAAGCGGTGATTGATGCGGCTGCGCGCCGCAAACAGGCGGTGGATGCATGAGCGCGCTCGCCGCAGAGATTCCTGCTCTGGGCGTGGGACGACTGGCGCTGCTTGGCACCGGCACGGTCGGCTCGGCCTTCGTACAGCGCTACCAGGCGTTGCAGGCACGTGGGCTGGAACTGCCCAGCGTGCAGTGGCTGGCCAATTCACGCACTGCGTTGGAGATCGATCGTGACCTGGCGGTGCCGCTGGAACTGGCACGGCGTGCACCGCGCGATGGCCAGAGTTCGCCACCGTGGGCGAGTGCCGAAGGACTGGAGCGTGGCGACGTGGTGGTCGACGCCACCGCCAGCGAAGACGTAGCCGCGCGCCACGTACAGTGGCTGGCGCGCGGCGTGCACGTGGTCACCGCCAACAAGCTGGGGCGTGGTGCGCAGCTGGCACGCGCGCAGGCCATTGCCGAGCGTTGCGCAGACACGGGTGCGCGCTACGGCGACAGCGCTACCGTCGGCGCCGGCCTGCCGCTGTTGAGCAGCCTGCGTGCGCTGCTGGCCGGTGGTGATCACATCCATGCCATCGAGGGCGTGCTGTCCGGTTCGCTGGCGTGGCTGTTCCATCGCTATGACGGCAAGTCGCCGTTCTCGGCGGCGGTGCGCGAGGCGCTGGCGGCCGGCTACACCGAGCCGGATCCGCGACTTGACCTGTCCGGCGAGGACGTGCGGCGCAAGCTGCTGATCCTGGCCCGCAGCAGCGGGCTGGCGCTGGATGCGTCGCAGGTAGAGGTGGATTCACTGGTGCCTGAAGCGCTGGCAGCGCTGCCGCTGGAGGATGCGGTGGCGGCGCTCGATCAGCTGGATGCGCCGTTGCAGGCGCGCTGGCAGCAGGCGCGCGACAATGGTCGTGTGCTGCGTTTCGTTGGCCGCGTTGATGCCGAGGGTGCACAGGTGGGCCTGCGTGAGCTTCCGGCCGACCATCCCTTGGCGCAGGGCGCGGGCACCGACAACCGCGTCGCCATCCATAGTGATCGCTATCGCCTGCAGCCGCTGTTGATCCAGGGGCCGGGCGCGGGTGCGGAAGTGACTGCGGCCGCGCTGCTGGATGATGTGTTGCGGATCGTCGGCTGATCGCACCGCTCCTGTAGCCGAGCCCACGCCCCGCTGCTCCTGGCAGAATCCCCATCTTGCCGCATGAGCCGAGCGTGGGCTCGGCTCTACAGGGGCACGCTTGCCGGTCAGCGCGACTTCAACGCCTTCAACAGCGCGCTGTTGAACTGCTTCGGGTCCTGCACCTGTGGCGAATGGCCCAGTTCGGCGAACTCGATCAGCGTCGCGCCCGGAATCGCCGCGGCTGCCGCTCTGCCGAGTGCCGGATAGTTGCCCAGCGTCGCCTTCACCGTCGGCGGCGCCAGGTCACGGCCGATCGCGGTACGGTCCTTCTGGCCGATGAACAACGTGGTGGGTACCTGCAGGTTCTTCAGCTCGTACACCACCGGCTGGTTGAACACCATGTCCGAGGCCAGGGCCTGGCTCCATGCAACGGCCTGCTTGCCCGGCCCTTCATACATGCCTGACTGCATCCGCGCCCACGGCTCGTAGGCCGGCTTCCATTTGCCGTCGTAGTACACGTCCAGCTGGTAGCGGCGGATGCTGTCATAGCTGATGTTCATTTCGCCGGCGTACCACGCGTCCACGCTGCGCCACGGCACGCCCAGCGCCTTCCAGTCCTCCAGCCCGATCGGGTTGACCAGTGCCAGGCTGCGCAGGTCCTGTGGGAACATCAGCGCGTAGCGCACTGCCAGCATGCCACCCATCGAATGACCGACCAGGTGCACCGGCACATCACCCAGCTGCAGTTGCTGCAGCAACGCATGGGTGTTGGCGGCCAGCTGCGCGAAGCTGTACTGGTAGCGCTCGGGCTTGCTGGATTTGCAGAAACCCACCTGGTCCGGGGCGATCACCCGGTAGCCGGCGGCAACCAGGGGCTTGATCGATTCCTTCCAGGTGGCCGCGCAGAAATTCTTGCCATGCAGCAGCACCACCACGCCGATGGGCGACTTCTTCGGCGCGATGTCCAGGTAGGCCATCTCCAGCGGCTGTCGCTGCGATTCCAGCGCGAAGGTCTTCACTGGATAGCCGTAGTCGAAGCCCTCCAGGCGCGGCCCATAGCTGGGCGCGGCGAGGGCGGACAGCGGAAGGCAGGCAAGCAGGGCGGTAGCGATCACGCGCATGGGGGCAGTCCTGGGCAGGGGAGCCCCGAGCCTAACCGCAACGCAGTGATGGTGTCGTCCGACCGGCCAGGGACAACGGGGTAGAGTCGACTGTCAGTCGACTGCTCTTCGATCAGACCGCGAACATCCCGCGCTGCGCGCGATAGTCGACTGACAGTCGACTCTACCTGCGGCCCGGCGCCATCGCGCCGGGCCCGGTCGACCTCAACACTCGATGACGTTCACCGCCAGGCCACCGCGGCTGGTTTCCTTGTACTTGTCCTGCATGTCGCGGCCGGTATCGCGCATGGTCTTGATCACCTTGTCCAGCGACACCTTGTGCTTGCCGTCGCCGCGCATCGCCATGCGCGAGGCATTGATCGCCTTCACCGCACCCATCGCGTTGCGTTCGATGCAGGGGATCTGCACCAGGCCGCCAATCGGGTCGCAGGTCAGGCCGAGGTTGTGCTCCATGCCGATTTCCGCGGCATTCTCGATCTGGCTGGGATTGCCACCCAGTGCCGCGACCAGGCCACCGGCGGCCATCGAGCAGGCCACGCCCACTTCGCCCTGGCAACCCACTTCGGCGCCCGAGATCGAGGCGTTTTCCTTGTACAGGATGCCGATCGCTGCCGAGGTCAGCAGGAAGTCGAATACGCGCTGCTCATTGGCGCCGGGGCAGAAACGGTCGAAGTAATGCAGCACCGCCGGCAGCACGCCGGCGGCACCGTTGGTCGGCGCAGTTACCACACGGCCACCGGCGGCATTTTCTTCGTTCACCGCCAGTGCGTACAGATTGACCCAGTCCAGCGTGGTCAGCGGGTCGCGCATTGCCGCTTCCGGCTTCGACGACAGCTCGCGGTACAGCGCCGGCGCACGACGGCCCACCTTCAGGCCACCCGGCAGCACGCCTTCCTCGCGGATACCGCGCGCCACGCAAGACTGCATTGCGCTCCAGATCTCGCGCAGCTGGGCACGAATCTCGTCTTCACTGCGCCAGCACTTCTCGTTCTCGAACATCAGCTGGGCAATGCTCAGGCCGCTGCGTGCGGTCTGCGCCAGCAGCTCGTCGCCGCTCTTGAACGGGTAGGGCAACGGGGTCTCATCGGGCACGATCCGGTCGTCGGCCGCGTCGTCCTGGTTGACCACGAAGCCGCCGCCGACGGAGTAGTAATCGCGGGTAGCGATTACTTCGTCCTCGGCGTTGTAGGCGGTGAAGCGCATGCCGTTGGTGTGGTACGGCAGCTTCTGGCGCTTGTTCATGCCCAGGTCGCGCTTCTCGTCGAAAGCGATCTCGTGCTGGCCCATCAGCTGGATGCGCTTGCTGCTGCGGATGCGCTCGAGCGTAGCCGGAATGATGTCCGGGTCGATCAGGTTCGGGCGCTGGCCTTCCAGGCCGAGCAGGATCGCCTTGTCGGTGCCGTGGCCGCGGCCGGTCAGCGCCAGCGAGCCATAGACATCGGCGCGGATGCGCGCGACCTCGGGCAGGCGGCCCGGATCGAGCAGCCAGCGATGGATGAATCGCTCGGCGGCCTTCATCGGCCCGACGGTGTGCGAGGAACTCGGGCCAATGCCGATCTTGAAAACGTCGAACGTGCTGACAGCCATGGATGCCGTACTGCGGGTACCGGAAGAGACCGCTATTCTAGCGGCTCACGCCGCACTTCCATGGCTGCGGCGCAGCATTTCGGCAGAGGGAGCAAAACCGGTGTTGACTCTGTTCCAGCGTGACGATTGCCACCTGTGCGACATGGCCCTGGCCGAACTGGCCAAGGCGCGGGCGCCGGAGTTCGAATCGGTGTTCCTGGATGACCAGCCGGCGCTGGAATCGCGCTACGGCGCGCGGGTGCCGGTGCTCCGCGACGAGCGCGATGACCGCGAGCTGGACTGGCCGTTCGACGCGGCCACGGTGCAGGCCTGGCTGGCCGTCGATCGGTAGTGCCGGGCGCGGGGCGGCCCCCCCCCCGGTCCCCGGGGGGGGCCCGCCCCCCCCCCCCCCACTACCGATCGACGGCCAGCCAGGCCTGCACCGTGGCCGCGTCGAACGGCCAGTCCAGCTCGCGGTCATCGCGCTCGTCGCGGAGCACCGGCA
>NZ_JAZKVY010000247.1:0-408 GCF_036624925.1 Stenotrophomonas sp. A3_2 | reverse complement strand
ATGCTGGAAGACCTGATCGCCGCCGCCTTCAACGATGCTTCGAACAAGATCGATGCCGAGTCGAAGTCGAAGATGGGTTCGGCCACCGCTGGCATGCAGTTGCCGCCGGGCATGAAGCTGCCGTTCTGATTCTTGGCGGGGGGCCGGGGGGGGCAAGGGCCCCCGGGCACCCGACCTGGGGCCTGGGGCGGCGATAAACCTCGGGGTGGGGCGGCGGGGATTGCGGGGGGTGTGTTTTTTGGGGGGGGGCGCCGGGGGGCGCCCGCCCCCCGCTGCAACCCTCAGTCGAGCATGGCTCGACTCTACACGTAGCTGTCGAGCTTGCTCGACGCCATCAAAGCACACCGCCGTGTCCGCACCCCTGCTTGAACAATTGATCGACGCGCTGCGGGTGCTGCCTGGCGTGGG
>NZ_JAZKVY010000246.1:0-301 GCF_036624925.1 Stenotrophomonas sp. A3_2 | reverse complement strand
CGCCAGCTCGTGATGGATCGCGTCCTACGGCGGAGTTTCGGCAGCAGCACCGAGAGCTGGAACGCATAGGTTTCCAATGCGTCTGGAATCTGATCATCAAGGCTGTCCAGTAGCCAAGGCACCCAGCCGGCGAAACTCATGCAACGCAGCCGGTCCGGCTCGATGCCGCTCCGCTGGGAGAGCATCGCCAACAGCGCCAGTGGTGGCGCGGTATCCAGGTCATCAACCTGAGCGTGACCAAGATCGTGCTCCAGCAGCTCGGACACCTCCATGTGATAGCAAAGGGCCACGCGGTTGAGCC
>NZ_JAZKVY010000245.1:0-249 GCF_036624925.1 Stenotrophomonas sp. A3_2 | reverse complement strand
ATGGCGGAGGTTCCGGGTGGGCTTGGCGCCGAGCATGCCATGGTTCGGGTGAAAGACCGGCCATCGGGCGCCGCCCCCTCCGCGGTGTGGTCCAGCCAGCTCGGGGTGGGGCGGGGGGGGGGGGGGGGGGGGGGGGGGGGGGGGGGGGGGGCCGGGGCGCCCGGGGGGGGCGCCCCCCCCCCGCCCCCCCCGGGCCCCCCCCCCCCCCCCCGGCCCCGCCTTCGACAGATCTCCGGTGACGGATGGTCT
>NZ_JAZKVY010000244.1:0-302 GCF_036624925.1 Stenotrophomonas sp. A3_2 | reverse complement strand
GGGTCCCTTTACTGATACTATTTTTTCACCATATTTTTCTCGCAATTTTGTACGAACGTAGGCGTGCAACTCAACGTAAAGCGGTCTTAGCTCCTGCCACAATTGATCCACTTGCTTGGAAAACTCATCGGGAGGCATGTCAAATTGGGCTCTCCAAAGATTGCTCTTATCCGGAAAACCCATTTCGTTTACACCAACATTGCCAAGCTTTACGTACCTTTCGAAATTCTTGCGAATTCCCTTGCCAACGGCATGCCAGCCTTTCCAAGCGGCTTTCAGCTCTTCGGGATCTTGGCTCTCGG
>NZ_JAZKVY010000243.1:0-765 GCF_036624925.1 Stenotrophomonas sp. A3_2 | reverse complement strand
TAGCGCGAGACGCGTTCGACCAGGCTGAGAATGGCGCCTCGCCTGGCTTTGCCGACGATCGTATCCACCTCCCAGTCGCCGATACGCGTGCGTGCATCGACAATGGCGGGTCTTTGATCGATGTCGATGCGGCCGGGGATGATGCCGCGCCCCGCCAGCTTGTTGGCGCGCTTGTTGTAGCTTTTGCCGCTGCGGCGCAGCTGACGGTAAAGCGTGCCGCCGGCCTCCTTGTCCGCCCAGATGATCTGGTAAATTCGCTCATGGCTAAGCGAGACCTGCTGCGTCCGCTTGAGCCACTGGCTGATCTGTTGTGGGCTCCACTCCTCTTGCCGCAGCTTCGATACGATTAGCGCCAGCAGTCTGTCGTCGAGCTTGCGGGGTGGGGCACTTGCCGCTTGCCGTCGCTCGGTGGCTTGGCGCTCAGCCTGCCGGCAACAATACCCCGCTCCGGTGCCATTGCGCCTCAGCTCACGGCTGATGACGGATTGATCGCGGCCAATGTGCGCCCCGATCGCTGCCTGGGTCAGTCCAGCCGAGTGGAGCGCCGCAATCTTTGCACGCAACTCAAACGTCAAATGCTTACCCATCCAAGACCCCCCGCAGTGGAGGTCTACTAGCCCCTTACGTCAGACCTGGACGGTCCGCCGACTATGCATTTGGAAGTTGAATCCGCGTCAGAAAAAGAAGATATTTTTATTTCGTTTCATACATCCTGGCGAAAGGCGACGATGAGCGCTTCCCCTTCCTCCGCCGACATCCCGAGCA
>NZ_JAZKVY010000242.1:0-349 GCF_036624925.1 Stenotrophomonas sp. A3_2 | reverse complement strand
AGCTCTCGCTCGACGGTACGCTGAATGCGGTCGCCGGCGTGCTGCCCGCCGCCATGGCCGCCGGCGAGGCGGAGCTTGGCCTGATCTGTCCCGCGTGCCAGGGCGGCGAGGCCGCCTGGGCCGGGACCGCGGAAGTGCTCGCCGCCCCGAATCTGCTGACCCTGATCAACCATTTCCGTGGCAGCCAGGTGCTGACCCCGCCCCAGCCCGGGGGGCTGGCCGGCGCCGGGCACGTGCCGGATCTGGCCGACGTGCGCGGCATGGAGACGGCGCGCCGGGCGTTGGAGATCGCCGCCGCCGGCGCCCATAATCTGCTGCTGATCGGGCCCCCCGGCGCCGGCAAATCCAT
>NZ_JAZKVY010000025.1:0-336 GCF_036624925.1 Stenotrophomonas sp. A3_2 | reverse complement strand
GCCTCTCGCCTGAAGCCGCCAACACCCTCGCCGGCATCGAAATGCTGGGGGTGGCGCTGGCCACGGTCGCCGTCGCCGCCCCCGGCGACCGGCTGGACTGGCGGCACATGACCCTCGCGGCCCTCACCCTCGGCGGGCTCGGGGACGCGGCCTCCGCGTTCGCCCTAAACACGTCCTGGCTCGGCACCGCCCGCTTCGCCGCCGGCCTCGGCCACGGCGCCATCATCTCCCTCAGCTTCACGGTCGTCGGCCTCACCAACCGGCCGGAACGGAACATCGCGCTCTACCTGGTGGCGCTGCTCACCTACGGCGCCATCGGCCTCTGGGCGCTGCCCG
>NZ_JAZKVY010000241.1:0-16887 GCF_036624925.1 Stenotrophomonas sp. A3_2 | reverse complement strand
AAACGTCTGCAAGATGGACAATCATCCTTCCTGCAGGCGCCTTCACAAGATACCTGCGCATACTTTCAAAGATCCGGGGAAGTGGCCTCAGCGCCATTCCCGTGTGCTGCGAAGTTTCCTTCGTAGCGAGCCGCCCATTATGCCAGACTTTTTCAGTCCGTCAACACCTTCGTTCGATCATCTCGTTCGGCGGTGGTGGGCGCCCTGTTGTCGCTGAAGCCCCTTGGCGGCGACCCCTGCGACGGGGGAGGAGAAGTATGTCCCCATTCCCATCATTTGTGAAGGGGGTGTGGCGATTTTTTTCACCGGATGTTGCATCTGTTCATGCGCCGCGCTGCGGTAGGAACCCGTGAAGAGCAGCCGAGCGTGGGCTTGGCTCTACAAGAGCATAAGGAAGGGCCGGCTGGCGCCGGCCCTTCCTTGATGTCAGCCAGCGATCAGGCGTACGCGGGCGAAGGTGCGCTTGCCTACCTGCAGCAGGCCTTCGAAGCCCGGCTGCAGCACCTGCTGGCCGTCTTCGACCACTTCGCCATCCACCTTCACCGCACGCTCCTTGAGCTTGCGGTTCGCTTCGGAGTTGCTCGGAGTCAGGCCGGCCGCGGTCAGCAACGCGGCGATGCGCAGGCCCTCGGCCGGAATCGCCACCTCCTGCAGCGGCAGCTGGGTGATGTCGCCCTGCCCGGTCACCGCCGCTTCCCAACCGGCGATCGCCTGTTCGGCCGCCGCGGCGTCATGGAAGCGGGTGGCCAGTTCACGCGCCAGGCGCAGCTTGACCACGCGCGGGTTCAGGCCGCCATTGGCCACCTGCTCGCGCAGCTGCACGGCCTCGGCCTGGCCGATGTCGAAGGACAGCAGCTCGATCCAGCGCCACATCAGGGTGTCGTCCACCTTCATTGTCTTGGTGACGATGTCGATGGCCGGCTCGCTGATGCCAATGTAGTTGCCCAGCGACTTGGACATCTTGTTGACGCCGTCAAGGCCTTCCAGCAGCGGCATGGTCAGCACCACCTGCGGCTTCTGGCCGTGGTGTTCCTGCAGGCCACGGCCCATCAGCAGGTTGAACTTCTGGTCGGTGCCGCCGAGTTCGACGTCGGCCTCCAGGGCCACCGAGTCGTAGCCCTGCACCAGCGGGTACAGGAACTCATGGATGGCGATGGACTGCTGGGCGGCATAGCGCTTGGCGAAATCGTCGCGCTCGAGCATGCGCGCCACGGTGTGCTGGCCGGCCAGACGGATCATGTCGGCCGCGCCCATCTTGCCGAACCACTCCGAGTTGAAGCGGACTTCGGTACGGCTGCGGTCCAGCACCTTGAAGACCTGCTCCTCGTAGGTGCGGGCGTTGGCCAGCACATCGTCGCGGCTGAGCGGCTTGCGGGTCAGGCTCTTGCCGGAAGGGTCGCCGATCATGCCGGTGAAGTCGCCGATCAGGAAAATGACCTGGTGGCCGAGGTCCTGGAACTGGCGCATCTTGTTCAGCAGCACCGTATGGCCCAGGTGCAGGTCGGGGGCGGTGGGGTCGAAGCCGGCCTTGATCCGTAGCGGGCGGCCTTCCTGCAGGCGCGCACGCAGATCCTCGAGCTTGAGGATCTCGTCGGCACCGCGGCCGATCAGGGCAAGGGCTTCTTCAATCGAGGACACGTGACTACTCCCGGCAACGCCGATTCTTGTGTGGGGTGTTAAAGCAAAGTTAACCCGATTGGCTTCACAAAAGCCAATGGGCACAAGGGTTTGACGCGCTTTTATCAGGTGTCTATGGTAACCGGCGATCAGGCCCGCGCTCCCGGGCTGCAAGGAAAGAACCGCCGATGCACAACTCCGAACAAGGGCGCGCACGCAAGCAGCGCTTCCAGGAACGCCTCCACGTCCTGCACGACAACGCCCTGCATCGGAAGCTCAGGCAACACCTTCCCGCGGCCTTCAATGAGCGCTGGACCCGCCGCCACTGGGTGCATGCCAGCCTGTTTGCCACCATCGGCGCCCTGGTGGCGACGATCGTGCCGGGCTTCTCGCACACCATCGACGCCCCCTTTGCCGACAGCCATACCAGCCTGGCACTGCCGTTGCCGCCGCTGACCATGGCCCGCCAGCAGCAGGTGCCGGGCGACAGCTGGCAGGTGCTGCGCGTGCAGCGTGGCCAGACCCTGAGCGACCTGTTCGACAAGGCCGGCATTCCGGCCACCACCCTGCACCGGGTACTGGACCACCCGGGGGCGCGCGAGGCGCTGACCAAGCTGCGCCCCGGTGCCGAGATAGCCTTCGACATGCCGCTGTCCGGCGACCTGCGCAGCATCCGTTTCGACCGCGATGCCGACAACCGGGTGGAACTGAGTCTGGTTGGCGATGACATCAAGGAGAAGGTGACCCGACGCGAGACCTCCACGCGCACCGTGGTCACCAGCGGCGAGATCACCAGTTCGCTGTATGCCGCGGCCCGGCGGGCCGGGCTGTCGCCCTCGGCGATCGCGACGATGACCGACGAGATCTTCAAGTACGACATCGACTTCTCCAAGGACCTGCAGCCGGGCGACCGCTTCAGCGTGGTGATGGATGAAACCTGGCGCGAAGGCGAGAAGGTGGACACCAGCAAGATCCTGGCGGCGACCTTCACCACCGGCGGCAAGACCTATTCCGGCTTCCGTTTCGACCGCAACGGCAAGGCCGAGTACTACGACATCAACGGCCGTTCGTTGAAGAAGAGCTTCATCCGCATGCCGATTCCGTTCGCGCGGCTGAGCTCGACCTTCGGCGCGCGCAAGCACCCGGTGCTGGGCAAGATGCGCATGCACAAGGGGGTGGACTACGCCGCGCGCACCGGCACCCCGATCATGGCCGCCGGCGACGCCCGCGTGCAGTTCGCCGGCGTGCAGCGCGGCTATGGCAACGTGGTGATCCTCGATCACGGCCGCGGCCATACCACCCTGTACGGGCACATGTCGCGCTTTGCGAACATCAAGACCGGCCAGCGCGTGGCCCAGGGCACGGTGATCGGCTACGTCGGCTCGACCGGCCTGGCCACCGGCCCGCACCTGCACTACGAATTCCGCGTCAACGGCGAGCACCGCAACCCGCTGACCGTGACCATGCCGCCGCCGGAGCCGCTGAAGGGCGCCGAGCTGGTCGCCTTCCGCGCGCAGACCGCGCCGGCGATGGCCCGCATCCAGGGCATGGAGAAGCTGATCTACGCCGATGCCAGCCCGGCACCGACCAGCCGCGACGAGGCCGCCACCGAGGTTGCCAGCGCCAAGGACAAGCAGGCAACCGGCCGCAAGCGCGGCTGAGCCCCTTCGTTGACGAAGAAGGACGCGGCAGCACAAGCTTGCCGCGTCCTTTTTTTATGCCTGCCATGAACACACCTGCCGACGCTGACGCTCCCCTGTACCTTGGCCTGATGTCGGGCACCAGCGCCGACGGCATCGATGCCGCGCTGGTGCAGTTTCCCGCCGACGGTGGCTGCCGCTTCGTGCACGGGTTGACCGCCCGCTGGGAGCCGGTGCTGCGTGCGCGGCTGGTGGCGCTGGGTGAAGGCGGCCCGCTGGACTCGCTGGAGGAGCTCGGCGAGCTGGATGCGCGCATCGCGATCAACTTCGCCGAGTCGGCCAACCAGCTGCTGGCCGAAGCCGGCGTGGACCGCAGCCAGGTGCGCGCGATCGGCTCGCACGGCCAGACCGTGCGCCACCGCCCGCTGGCCGATCCGGCGTTCACCGTGCAGCTGGGCGACGGCAACCGCATCGCCGAGCTGACCGGAATCACCACGGTGTCCGACTTCCGCCGCCGCGACCTGGCAGCCGGTGGCCATGGCGCACCGCTGATGCCGGCCTTTCACCTGGGCATGCTGGGCACCGCCGATGAGGACCGCGCGGTGCTCAACCTGGGCGGCATCGCCAACCTGACCCTGATCCCGCGCGAAGGTGCGGTGCGTGGCTTCGATACCGGCCCGGCCAACGCGTTGATGGATGCCTGGTGCCAGCGCCATACCGGCCGCACCTTTGATGCCGACGGCGCCTACGCCGCCAGCGGCGCGGTGGACGAGGGCCTGCTTGCCGGCTGGCGTTCGGACCCGTGGTTCGCGCTGCCGCCGCCGAAGAGCACCGGGCGCGAGCAGTTCCACCTGGCCTGGGCCGAGGCGCACATGGGGGAAGGCCAGTACGCCGCCGCCGATGTGCAGGCCACCCTGCTGGAGCTGACCGTGGCAACCGTGGCCGATGCGCTGCTGACGCAGCAGCCGCAGACCCGGCGCCTGCTGGTCTGTGGCGGCGGGGTACGCAACCGGCAGCTGATGACGCGCCTGGCGGCGCGGCTGCCGGGAGTGCAGGTGGAGTCCAGCGCGGTACACGGGCTGGACCCGGAATACGTGGAGGCGATGGGTTTTGCGTGGCTGGCGCAGCGGACCATGGAGGGACTGGCCGGCAACCTGCCGAGCGTGACCGGGGCCAAGGGGCCGCGGATCCTGGGGGCGATCCATCTGGCGTGAGGTGGCGCCATCCACGCATGGCGTGGATCTACCGGGCAGCCGCGCGTGGGCTCGGCTCTACAGCATTGCGGCGCGGCCGCTAATCGAAGCCCTGCCCTGCCGGCAGGGCCTGCAGGGCGGCGATGGCGTCGGAGAGTGCGTCCACTTCGGGATCGCCGAAGCCGGAGCGGACCTCCAGTTCACTGCTGAACAGGCCCTGCTCCAGCAAGGCGGCGCAGGTCTGTTCGTGAGTCCAGCCGCGGGCGACCGCGACGCGTTTGATGCGTTCCAGCAGCAGCGGGTCCAGGTCCCGCAGCACAACGTCGGCCATGCTCGCTTCCCCGTTCGCAAGGCACCGCCCCCTCGGCGCGTCGGGGCGATGATCCCGCAGACCGGACGGGCAGGCAATCAGGTCGAGCTGGCGGCCTGGCGACGACGCTGCTGCAGGATCAGCAGGGCGCACAGGATCACCACCGGGATCGCCACCAGCGCGGTACCGACGAAGAACAGCGCGTAGCCTTCCAGCAGCGTCCGGCCTTGTGCGAGCGCCTGTACCGACCACCCCGAGAGCCCCTTGAGCGCCTTGCCGGGCATCGCGTAGAACGAGCTCAGCAGCGCGTACTGGGTTGCCGTGTATCCGATGCTGGTCAGGCTGGACATATAGGCGATCAGCGCCGTACCGGCGAAACCGCTGGCGAAGTTGTCGATGGCCATGGCCACGGCGAAATGGGTTGTGTCCGGGCCGGAATAGGCCAGCCAGGCAAACGCCAGGTTGGAGGCCGGCCCCAGCACGGCGCCCACCATCAGCGCCGCCAGCACGCCCCAGCGCACCGAAACCAGGCCCGCCGCAGCAATGCCGACGAAGGTCGCGACCAGGCCCACCGAGCCACGCACGGCGCCCACGGTGTCCTCGTCCAGGCCGAGATCGACATAGAAGGGGTTGGCCATCGGCCCCATGACGAAGTCGGCCATGCGATAGATGCTGATGGCCACCAGGATCAGGATCGCGCCGCTGCGGTGTTCGCGGACGAAGGCGATGAACGGCCCGGCCACGGCGTCGAACAGACCGCGTGGCGTCCACAGCGAGGTCGCCTGTGCCTGCACGGCAGCCACTTCCCGCGCGGGCTCGCGGGCCATGAGCACGGCCACCACGCCAAGCGCCATCAGCACGGCCATGATCTCGTAGGAGACCTGCCAGCCGACACGGGCCGCGATGATCAGGATCAGCGCATCGGTGACCAGCAAGGCAGTGCGGTAGCCCAGCGCCGAGGATGAGGTCAGCAGGCCGAGCTGCTCGCTGTTGTCAGCGCTTTCGATGCGCCAGGCATCGATGACGATGTCCTGGGTGGCCGAAGCAAACGCCACGATCACGGCCATCACGCCGAATACGACGATGTGCTGCCAGTCGACACCCAGGAACTGGATCTGGCCGCCCTTGGGCTGGACCAGTGCCATGCCGACCAGCCCCACCACCACGACCAGCTGCGACAGCAGCATCCAGCCGCGGCGGCGGCCGAAACGACCGAACAGAGGCACGTCGGTCTTGTCGACGATCGGCGCCCACAGGAACTTCATGGTGTAGGCCAACCCGACCCATGACAGGAAACCGATCGTGCTCAGCTCGATGCCTTCCTTGCGCATCCAGAAGCCGAGCGTGTTGCCCACCAGATAGATGGGCAGGCCCGAACTGAAACCGAGCAGCAGCATCGCCAGCACCTTGCGCTGGCTCAGGTTGGACAACACCTGCTGCCACGGTCGGCGCGGCTTGGCGGCCTCGGTCACAGGTCGTAGTCCACGGTGAACGGGGCGTGGTCGGAGAAGCGCTCGTCGCGGTAGATCGAACAGCTACGCAGTTTGTCGCGCAGGCCCGGGGTGATGAACTGGTAGTCGATACGCCAACCGACATTGTTGGCACGGGCGGCGCCGCGGTTGCTCCACCAGGTGTAATCCTCGCCGGCGGGGTTGAGCAGGCGGTAGGCATCGGCCCAGCCACGGCCGGCGGCGACATCGGTGGCCTGGCCATGGTCGGCGCACAGGGCGTTGAGCCAGTCGCGCTCCTCCGGCAGGCAGCCGGAATTCTTCTGGTTGGACTTCCAGTTCTTGATGTCCAGCGCCGAACGCACGATGTTCCAGTCGCCGCACAGCACATAGTCGCGGCCGCTGCGCGCCCACTCCTCCAGGATCGGCCGCAGCCATTCCATCACTTCGAACTTGAAGCCCTGGCGCAGGTCGCCCGAGCTGCCGGACGGGATGTAGAAGGAGACCACGCTGAGGTTGCCGTAGCGTGCCTCGATATAGCGGCCTTCGTCGTCGAACGGCGCCCAGCCCAGCGAGGTGATGACCTGATCCGGCTCGCGCTTGCTGTAGATCGCCACGCCGCTGTAGCCCTTCTTGGTGATGGCGTCGCGATAGAAGCAGTGGTGCCCGTCTGGACGGAACATCGGGTCGGTCAGCTGGTCTTCCTGGGCCTTGGTCTCCTGGATGCACAGGACGTCGGCGTCCTGGGCACGGAACCAGTCGAGGAAGCCCTTGGTCGCGGCGGAACGGATGCCATTGGCGTTGAAACTGATGATGCGCATGCAAGGGACCTACGACAGGAAACCGGGCAAGCATACCGGTTGCCCGCGGGGCTGCGCAGTCTGCCCGGCCAGGCCGCGACGCCCTTCACACGGGTCCGGACGAGCGCGAAACGCCCAGCTGGATTAGGATTTATGCTCCAAATGAAGATGAATCGAGTTTTGATGAGCGACCACCGCCACCGTTTCCTGCAGCTGGCCCTGACCGCCGACGCCCTGCGCTTCGGCCAGTTCACCCTCAAGTCCGGCCGGCTGAGCCCCTATTTCTTCAACGCCGGTCGTTTCGACTCCGGTTCGCTGCTGTCGCAGCTCGGCGCCTGCTACGCCGATGCCATCGATGCCAGCGGGATCAAGTACGACGTGGTGTTCGGCCCGGCCTACAAGGGCATTCCGCTGGCCACCGCGATGGCCTGCGAGCTGGCCCAGCGTGGCCGTGACCTGCCGCTGTCGTTCAACCGCAAGGAAGCCAAGGACCATGGCGAAGGCGGCCAGCTGATCGGCGCGGACATGAATGGCAAGCGCGTGCTGATCGTCGATGACGTGATCACCGCCGGTACCGCGATCCGCGAAGCGCTGGGCATCATCCGCGCCGCCGGTGGCACCCCGGCCGGCATCGTGGTGGCGCTTGACCGCCAGGAGATCGCTTCGGAAACCGATCGCCGTTCGGCGGCGCAGTCGGTGGCCGAAGAGGCCGGCATTCCGGTGATTGCCGTGGCATCGCTGGCCGATCTGCTTGATTTCGCCTCCGGCAACCCGGAACTTGTGGGTTACCGTCAGCCGCTGGAAGCCTACCGGGCCCAGTACGGCGTTCGTTCGATCCGCTGACCGACCAGGGGAAAGGTCATGTCCCGAGTTCCTGCTGTTCTCCTTGCCGGCCTGCTGCTGGCCATGCCGTTCACGCTGCCGGCGCAGTCGCGGGGTGGCGACAAGGTGGAGAAGAAGCTGTACTGCTGGAACGAGGGCAAGGAGCGGATCTGCAGTGATTCGCTGCCGGCCGATGCGGTCAATCACGCCCGCGAAGAGTTCAACGCGAAGAGCGGCCTGCGCAATGCGCAGGTCCAGCGCGCGTTGACCGACGAAGAGCGTGCCGCCGCCAGCACGGTGGCCGCGCAGCAGCAGCTGGACCTGATGGCTGCGCAGACCCGCCAGCGCACCGAGCAGGCGATGCTGACCACCTATGGCAGCGAGGACGACCTGCGCCGGGTGTTCGCCGAACGCCAGGAAGTGCTGGACAACAACCTGAAGACAGCCGAGTACAACGTCACCAGCCTGCGCGAATCGCTGGTGGCGCTGCTGTCGGCCGCCGGTGACCGCGAACTGGCCGGTGGCAAGGTGGCCGACAAGCAGGCCGAGGCGATCCGCCAGCGGCATGTACAACTGCAGTCGCAGCAGCGCCTGCAGGCCGGGTTCCTGCAGCAGCAGCAGGCGTTGAAGGCCGAAATTGAAAGCACCCTGCAGCGCTATCGCGAGCTGAAGGGCGTGGCACCGGCGAGCCAGGCCCCGTGATTCGCTTGTAGAGCCGAGTCCATGCTCGGCTCCGCGTGACCTTGGGAAAGAGCAGCCGAGCATGGGCTCGGCTCTACAGTAGTCGGCGCCTGGTTACGGGTTGGCCCACGGAATTTATGCACTCTTTACGCGTCGGCCCGGTCCGGCGCGTAGTGCGTTTATGGGCGGCAGGACGACGATGACGACCTGAGGTGGAGGGGTTCCACCAGGACGCTATTGCAATGTCCCCCTGGCTGTCGTTGTTGTGTGGCGTGCTGGTGCTGGTCGCCGCCGCCTATCTTCTTTATGTCGTGCTGCGGCCCGAGTCGTTCTGAGCGGAGCCGGCCATGACTGAGATGCTTGTGATTATTGCCGCCAGCCTGCTGCTGGCGTGGCCGCTGGGCCTGTACCTGGCCCGCGTGATGCGTGGCACGCCGATGAAGGTGGACGTGCTGTTCCACTGGATCGAGAAGCCGCTGTATCGGATGTTCGGTGTTGATCCGGTACGTTCGATGTCCTGGCGCGGCTACGTGCTGGCCTTCGTGCTGAGCAACGTGGTGGTCGCGGTACTGACCCAGGCGGTGTTCATGACCCAGGCCTGGCTGCCGCTGAATCCGGACCAGATCCCGAACATGCGCTGGGACACCGCGCTGCATACGATGATCTCGTTCCTGACCAACACCAACCAGCAGCACTATTCTGGCCAGGCGCAGCTGTCCTACCTCTCGCAGATGACCGGCATCACCGGCCTGCAGGTGGTGACGCCGATGATGGGCCTGGCGCTGGCGGTGGCCACGCTGCGCGCGTTGTTCTCGCGCGCGCCGCAGGCTGCGGCGGCCACCGGTGCCGGCGACGACCGCCAAGTGGCGGTGGGCAACTACTATGTGGATGTGGTGCGCCTGTGCGTGCGCTTCCTGTTGCCGCTGTGCCTGGTGTGGACGCTGCTGCTGACCAGCCAGGGCGTGCCCTCGACGATGGCCGGTGGCCCGCAGGCCTCGCCGATCGATGCCAGCGCCGGCATGGCCCAGCAGAAACTGCCGCTGGGCCCGGTGGCAGCGATGGTCGCGGCAAAGCAGCTTGGCGCCAACGGTGGCGGCTGGTACGGCCCGAACAGCAGCTTCCCGCTGGAGAACCCCACCCCGCTGTCGAACGCGCTGGAGATCGTTGGCATCCTGCTGGTGCCGATGGCGGTGATCTTCATGATCGGTACGTTCACCGGCCGGCGCCGGTTCGGCGCTCTGGTGTTCAGCTGCATGCTGGGCATGTCGCTGCTGTCCACCGGCGCGATGATGTGGAGTGAAGGGCACAGTGCCAGCGCCGCCACGCCGCTGCTGATGGAAGGCAAGGAGCTGCGCTTCGGCGCCGACGGCACGGCGCTGTGGGCCGCGGTGACCACCCAGGTTTCCAACGGGTCGGTCAACGGCATGCATGACTCGCTGGCGCCGCTGAGCGGCGGCATCGCGATGGTCAACATGCTGGTCAGCGCGATCTGGGGCGGCATTGGCTGTGGCCTGCAGCAGTTCATCGTGTACCTGCTGCTTGGCGTGTTCCTGGCCGGGTTGATGACCGGGCGTACGCCGGAACTGTTCGGCCGCAAGCTGGAAACGCCACAGGTACGCCTGCTGGCCCTGCTGGTGTTGCTGCAGCCGATCACCCTTCTCGTGTTCACCGCGATCACCCTGGCCGTGCCCGGGCTGGCCGGTACCTCCAACCCTGGCTTCCATGGCATCAGCCAGGTGTTCTACGAGTACGTCTCGGCCTACGCCAACAACGGCTCGGGCTTCGAGGGGCTGGGCGACGCCACGCTGTGGTGGAACCTGAGCTGCTCGCTAGTGCTGCTGCTGGGCCGCTTCCCGCTGCTGATCATCCCGCTGGTGGTGGCCGCACAGCTGGCCGCCAAGCGCCAGGCGCCGGAGTCTGCCGGCAGCCTGCAGATCGAAACCCCGACCTTCGCCCTGACCCTGGTCTCGGTGATCGTCATCCTGACCGTGCTGCAGTTCATGCCGGCGCTGGTACTCGGCCCGATCGCCGACCACCTCAGCCTGGGACTGCACTGAGGACACCCCGATGAGTACCCACGCAAGTTCCACCCGTAGTTCCCTTGCCCCGCGCCCTGCGCTGCTTGATGGCGCCGGCCTGCGCCGTGCGTTGATCGAGGCGGTGCGCAAGCTGTCGCCGATGCACCTGGTGCGCAGCCCGGTAATGGCGGTGGTGATGGCCGGTACGATCGTTGCCGCGATCGTCACCCTGACCGGCAATGCGCCGCTGGGCTTTGGCCTGGCGGTGACCGCGATCCTGCTGGTGACCGTGCTGTTCGGCAACTTCGCCGAAGCGGTGGCCGAAGCACGTGGCCGTGGCCAGGCCGCATCGCTGCGCCGCGCGCGCCAGGACCTGGTGGCGCGCCGCCTGGCCGCACCGCAGCCGGGGGCTGCGGAAACCCAGGTACCTGCCGCCGAGCTGCGCCCGGGCGACCATGTGATCGTCAGTGCCGGTGAGCTGGTGCCGGCCGATGGCGAGATCGTGCAGGGCCTGGCCACCATCAACGAGGCGGCGGTGACCGGCGAATCCGCGCCGGTGCTGCGCGAGGCCGGTACCGACCGTTCCGGCGTGATCGGCGGCACCAAGGTGCTGTCCGACCAGATCATCGTGCGGGTGACCGCCGAGCCGGGGCACAGCTTCCTGGACCGGATGATCGCGCTGGTGGAAGGTGCCAACCGTCAGAAGACGCCGAACGAGATCGCGCTGACCCTGTTGCTGGCAGCGATGACGCTGACCTTCCTGGTGGTGGTGGCGACGCTGCCTGCGATCGGCGCCTCCGTGGGCGTCAAGGTCGACCCGCTGTTGCTGATCGCGCTGCTGGTGTGCCTGATCCCGACCACCATCGGCGGGCTGCTGCCGGCCATCGGCATCGCCGGCATGAACCGTGCGCTGGCCGCCAATGTGCTGGCCAAGTCGGGCAAGGCGGTGGAGGTGGCCGGCGACGTCGACGTGCTGCTGCTGGACAAGACCGGCACCATCACCTACGGCGACCGCCAGGCCAGCCACTTCCATCCGCTGGCCGGCATCGACGCCAGCCAGCTGCGCGAAGCGGCGCTGCTGTCTTCGCTGGCCGACCCGACCCCGGAAGGCAAGTCGATCGTGCGCCTGGCGCGCGAACAGGGCTGCGCCACCGCCGAACCGGACCATGCCGACTACCTGGCCTTCACTGCCCAGACCCGGATGTCCGGCGTGGACCTGGAACATGGGCGGCAGATCCGCAAGGGTGCCGCCGATGCGATCCGTGCCCACGTGCAGTCGCTGGGTGGCAACGTGCCTGCGGAACTTGCAGGTCGCGTCGAGCAGGTGGCACGCAACGGCGCCACCCCGCTGGTGGTGGCCGAGGGTCGCCACGTGCTGGGCGTGATCGAGCTGTCGGACGTGGTCAAGCACGGCATGCGCGAGAAGTTCGCGCAGCTGCGCGCGATGGGCATCCGCACGGTGATGATCACCGGCGACAACCCGCTGACCGCCGCTGCCATCGCTGCCGAAGCCGGCGTCGATGACTACATCGCCGAGGCCCGCCCCGAGGACAAACTGGCGCGCATCCGCCAGGAGCAGGCCGGCGGCCGGCTCGTGGCGATGGTCGGCGACGGCACCAACGACGCCCCGGCACTGGCCCAGGCCGACATCGGCCTGGCGATGAACTCCGGTACGCAGGCGGCGAAGGAGGCCGGCAACATGGTCGACCTCGATTCGGACCCGGCCAAGCTGCTGGCGGTGGTGGAAGTGGGCAAGCAGCAGCTGATCACCCGCGGCGCGCTGACCACCTTCTCGCTGGCCAACGACGTCTCCAAGTACTTCGCGATCCTGCCGGCGCTGTTCGCCGCTGCCGTGCCGACCATGGCCGCACTGAACGTGATGCAGCTGTCGAGCCCGCGCAACGCAGTGCTGGCGGCACTGATCTTCAACGCCCTGGTGATTCCCGCCCTGATTCCGCTCGCCCTGCGTGGCGTGCGCTTCCGTCCGGCCACCGCCACCGCGCTGCTGCGCCGGAACATGCTGGTGTACGGCCTCGGCGGCGTGCTGTTGCCGTTCGCGGCGATCAAGCTGATCGACCTCTTCCTTGTCCTGGTATTCGGCGCATGAACCGTTCTGCTTCCACCTCTTCTTCCCTGTCCCGCGAACCGAAAGCCGAGGCCCGCGTGGCCAGCCTGCAGGACGGCGCCCGCTGGCGCCCGGCGATCGGCCTGGGCCTGGCCACCCTGCTGCTGGCCGGCGCGGTCTACGCCGGCATTGCAACTGGCTTCGCCGGCCTGGCCTACCCCACCCAGGCCGAGGGCAGCCTGCTGCGCGATGGCAGCGGCCAGGTGCGCGGCTCGGCATGGCTGTCGCAGCCGTTCACCGGTGACGGCTACTTCCAGGCGCGTCCGTCAGCGGCCAACTACGATCCGATGGCCGCGGCCGGTTCCAACCTGGCGCGCAGCAACCCGGCGTTGGCCGAGCGCGTCGCAGCCAGCACCGCGGCGGTGGCTGCACGGGAAGGTGTCGCGCCAGCGCAGGTTCCGGCTGACCTGGTCACCCAGTCCGGCGGCGGACTGGATCCGCAGCTGTCGCCGGCGGCGGCGCAGCTGCAGGTAGCACGCGTGGCGCGTGCCCGTGGCCTGCCGGTGGAGCGCGTGCAGGCACTGGTGCAGGCGCATACCGAAGGGCGCCAGTGGGGCCTGTTCGGGCAGCCACGGGTGAACGTGGTGACGCTGAACTTCGCGCTGGACCATGCGGCCAAGACGCCGTGATGCTGGGCTGCACCTGCTGCGCGCACAATGGTGGCCATGACAGCGGCCCCCATGACTGATGCACGTACCCGCCAGGCCGATGCCCTGGTTGAAGGCCTGCAACGCGAAGCCGGCGGCAAGCTGACCGTGTTCCTCGGTGCGGCGCCGGGCGTGGGCAAGACCTACGCCATGCTGACCCGCGCGCAGGAACAGCTGCGCCGCGGCGTCGACCTGGTGGTGGGCCTGGTGGAAACCCATGGACGCACCGATACCCAGGCCCTGCTGGAGGGCCTGCCGCAGCTGCCGCTGAAGGAAGTGGCCTACCACGGCCACACCCTGCAGGAGATGGACCTGGATGCCGTGCTGGCACGGCATCCGGCGCTGGTGCTGGTGGATGAACTGGCCCACCGCAATGCACCGGGCAGCCGTCACGAGCGGCGCTGGCAGGATGTGATGGAGCTGCTGGACGCCGGCATCGACGTCTGGACCACGGTCAACATCCAGCATCTGGAAAGCCTCAACGATGTGGTGATGCGCATCACCGGCGTGCGCGTCAGCGAGACCGTGCCGGATGGCGTGCTCGATCGGCTGCACGACATCGTGCTGGTCGATCTGCCGCCGCGCGAACTGATCGCTCGCCTGCAGCAGGGCAAGGTCTATGTGCCCGAACAGGCCGCGCAGGCACTGCAGGCATTCTTCTCGCCGGCCAACCTGACCGCGCTGCGCGAACTGGCCATGCAGGAAGCTGCCGACCGCGTCGACAGCAGCCTGCGCGAAGCACGCGCCGCACGCGGCGAGAGCAACCTGCCGCTGCGTCGCGGCGTGCTGGTGGCCATTGATGGCGGCGGTCAGAGTGAATACCTGGTGCGCGTGGCGCGGCGCATCGCCGAGCGGCGCGACGCACCGTGGACGGTGGTGACCGTGCAAGGGCGACGCCAGGACGAGGTGACCCGGCGCGAGATCGATGCTGCCTTCGCGCTGGCACGGCGCCTGGGCGGCGACGCCGAACTGCTGCACGGATCGAGCATCGCCGATGCCCTGCTCGACCATGCCGCGCACAATGGCGTATCGACCCTGGTGCTGGGCCGGACCCGCGAACGGCCGCTGGCGCGGATGTTCAACCGCACCCTGACCCAGCAGCTGATCCAGCGCGGCGCGCACTACGAGATCACCATCATCAGCACCCCGCAGGCACGTGCGCGCTCGCGCCGCGAGGGCCTGCTGCCGCCGATGCGCGGCATCAGCCATGAACCGGTGCAGGCACTGGTCGCCACCGCGCTGGCCTGTGCGGTGGCGTGGCTGGCCGAACACTGGGTGGGCATGGCCGACCTGTCGATGGTGTTCATCGTGGCGGTGGTGCTGGTGGCTGCACGCACGCGCGCCAGCGTGGCGGTGATGGCGGCGATCCTGTGCTTCCTCGCCTACAACTTCCTGTTCATCGCGCCCCGCTTCACCTTCGCCATCGGTGCACGCCAGGGTGTGATCACCGTGTTCCTGTTCCTGGCCGCGGCACTGGTGGCCGGGCGCCTGGCCTCGCGCCTGCGCATGCAGGTCATCGCCCTGCGTGCGGCCAACCGGCATGCGCGTGCGCGCCAGCAGCTGGGGCGGCAGCTGGCCAGTGCGGCCGGCAATGGCGAGGTGGCACAGGCGGGTCGGCACGCACTGGAACAGGCCATGGACGTACCTGCGTGGCTGCGGATCGGCGCCGATACCGCAACCGGTGGCCGTTCGCAGCCGGGCGATACCGATCTGGCTGCCGCCGACTGGGCGCTGCGCCACGGCCAGCCCAGCGGGCGTTTCACCGATACCCTGGCCGGCGCGCAATGGTGGTTCCTGCCGCTGCTGGACGGCGAAGACCGTGCGATCGGCGTGGCTGGCCTGTACCTGCCCGGCGCGCAGGCGCGCCTGCTGCCCGAACAACGGCAGCTGGCCGAGGCGATGGTGGATGACATCGCGCAGGCCGCATTGCGCACCCGCCTGGTGGCCGAACTGGAGCAGGCGCATGTCAGCAACGAAACCGAGCGGCTGCGCTCGGCCCTGCTCTCTTCGGTGTCGCACGACCTGCGCTCGCCGCTGGCGGCGATGATCGGTTCGGCCGACAGCCTGGCCAGCTATGGCGCGGCGATGGATACGGCCGATCGCCGTGCTCTGCTGGACACCATACTGATAGAAGGCGAACGGCTGGATCGCTACATCCAGAACCTGCTGGACATGACCCGCCTCGGCCACGAAGGGCTGAAAATCAACCGCGACTGGATCGGCGTGGACGAACTGATCGGCTCGGCGGCGCGGCGCCTGCAGCGCTACCAGCCAAAGGTGCGGCTGGAGCTGGACATTCCAGCCACGCTGGCACCGATCTGGGTGCACCCGGCGCTGGTCGAACAGGCCGTGTTCAACGTGATGGAGAACGCGGCCAAGTTCTCGCCGCCCGACGCCGCCGTGCAGGTACAGGCGCGCGAGCTGGACGGCCAGCTGCGCATCGACGTGATCGACGCCGGCCCCGGCATTCCCGATGACGAGCGCGCGCGCATCTTCGACATGTTCTACAGCGTCGAGCGCGGTGACCGAGGCCGCCACGGCACCGGCCTGGGCCTGACCATCTGCCAGGGCATGATCGGCGCACATGGCGGCAGCGTGCAGGCGCTGCCCGGACGCGACGGTCGCGGTACCCTGATCCGCATCACCCTGCCCCTGCTCAAGCCAGCCTCCCACGATGAGCCCGACCCCGATTGATGCCAGCGTGCCGGCCGCACGCGTGCTGGTGATCGATGATGAAACCCAGATCCGCCGGTTCCTGGACATCAGCCTGCGCGCGCAGGGCTACCAGGTGCGACAGGCTGCCACAGGCCAGGAAGGCCTGCAGCTGGCCGCCAGCGAGGACATGGACCTGGTGATCCTGGACATCGGCCTGCCGGACATGGAAGGCCATGAGGTGCTGGAGCAACTGCGGCAGTGGAGCCAGGTGCCGGTGATCATGCTGACCGTGCGCGCCGGCGAAGCCGAGAAGGTGCGCGCACTGGATACCGGCGCCAACGACTACGTGACCAAGCCGTTCGGCACGCAGGAACTAATGGCGCGCGTGCGGGCGCTGCTGCGCACGCGCAGCGTGCCGACCGATGGCACACCGCCGGTGTTCGACGATGGCCACCTGCACGTGGACCTGGTGCGTCGCGAAGTCGCCCTGCAGGGTGAGCCGGTGGCGTTGACCCGCAAGGAATACGCGCTGCTGTCGCTGCTGCTGCGCAATGCCGGGCGGGTAGTGACACAGCCGCAGATCCTGCAGGAGATCTGGGGGCCGACCCACCAGCACGACACCCATTACCTGCGCATCCTGGTCGGCAAGCTGCGGCACAAGCTGGGTGACTCAGCGCTGGATTCGCGCTACCTGTTCACCGAGCCGGGCGTGGGTTTGCGGTTCAAGGGGTAGTGGGGGGGGGGGGGGGGGGCCCGCCGCGGGGGGGGTGGGGGGTGGGGGGGGGGGGCCGCCGCCGGGCCGCACCCCCGGGGCTGTGGCCCCCCCGGGGCCCCCACTACCACTTGAACCGCAAACCCACGCGCGGCTCGGTGAACAGGTAGCGCGAATCCAGCGCTGAGTCACCCAGCTTGTGCCGCAGCTTGCCGACCA
>NZ_JAZKVY010000240.1:0-403 GCF_036624925.1 Stenotrophomonas sp. A3_2 | reverse complement strand
GGCCAGAGGGCTGGCCGTGGGGAGACTGTTATCGCACCTCAACATTGGTTGAGGTCAAGGGGCGGGATTGAGGTGCGTACGCGTTCGTCGCTTTGATTCTTCCTGCAGGACAGCACGAGCGAAATGGTAGTGCCGGCCGCTGGCCGGCATGCCGGCAAGGTCGGGGTGGCGGCCCCCCGCCCGCCCCACCCCAAACCCCCGTTGGACCCACCCCGGCGCCCGGGCCGGCGGCCCGCGCGCGCCCGCAACCCGGCGGGGGGGGGGGGTGCGTGTGCGGCACTGCGGCCCCCACGGGGCCCGCCCCCCCCCCCCCCCCCCCCCACCGGACCGTTTCCTGCGAGCGCGGGCAGCACTTCAGCGCGCCCGTCAGGTTCGAAAAGCGGGTTCTGGTAGTGGCGGGGGG
>NZ_JAZKVY010000239.1:0-16764 GCF_036624925.1 Stenotrophomonas sp. A3_2 | reverse complement strand
CACCAGGATCGCGCCGTCCATCTGGGCGGCACCGGTGATCATGTTCTTGACGTAGTCAGCGTGGCCCGGGCAGTCAACGTGGGCGTAGTGACGGATCGGGGATTCGTATTCGACGTGCGCGGTCGAGATCGTGATGCCACGTGCCTTTTCTTCCGGAGCGGCGTCGATCGAGGAGTAATCCTTGAACTCGCCACCGAAGCGCTCGGCACCGATCTTGGTCAGTGCAGCGGTCAGCGTGGTCTTGCCGTGGTCGACGTGACCGATGGTGCCGACGTTGACGTGCGGCTTGGTGCGCTCGAACTTACCCTTTGCCATTGTTCTATACCTTGATTGTTCGTAAATGGTTTCAAGAGAGGCTGAGCGAGGCTCAGCCCTTCTTCATGACGGCTTCGGCGATGTTGGTCGGAGCCGGCTCGTAGTGATCGAATTCCATGGTGAAGGTGGCGCGGCCCTGGGTCTGCGAACGCAGCGCAGTGGCGTAGCCGAACATTTCACCCAGCGGGATCATCGCGTTGATGATGCTGGCCGAACCGTCACCGGTGGTGTCGGAACCCTGCAGCACGCCGCGACGACGGCTGACGTCGCCCATCACGTCACCCTGGTAATCCTCCGGGGTCACGATCTCGACCTTCATGATCGGCTCCAGCAGCACCGGCTTGGCCTTGGCGAAGCCCTGCTTGAAGGCCATCGACGAAGCCAGCTTGAACGCCATTTCCGAGGAGTCGACGTCGTGGTACGAACCGAACACCAGCTTCACCTTGACGTCCACGACCGGGAAGCCAGCCAGCGGGCCGCTGGTGATGGTTTCGCGCAGGCCCTTTTCGACCGACGGAATGAATTCCTTCGGGATCACGCCGCCGGTGATGTCGTTGATGAACAGGAAATCGTCCTTGATCATCGGAGCGATCTTCGGATCGGCACGATCTTCAGCGGTGATCGGCGACAGCTCGATCACGACGTGACCGTACTGACCCTTACCACCGGACTGCTTGGCGTGCTTGTAGTCCGACTTGACGTCAGCCAGGGTGATGGTTTCGCGGTAGGCCACCTGCGGCGCGCCGACGTTGGCTTCAACGTTGAACTCGCGCTTCAGGCGGTCGACGATGATGTCCAGGTGCAGCTCGCCCATGCCCGAGATGATGGTCTGGCCGGATTCTTCGTCGGTCTTGACGCGGAACGACGGATCTTCCTGCGCCAGGCGACCCAGCGCCAGACCCATCTTTTCCTGGTCCGACTTGGTCTTCGGCTCGACGGCCATCGAGATCACCGGCTCCGGGAACGTCATGCGCTCCAGGATGATCGGGGCATCCACGGCGCACAGGGTGTCACCGGTGGTGGTGTCCTTCAGGCCCACGGCAGCAGCGATGTCACCAGCCAGAACTTCCTTGATTTCCTCGCGGTTGTTCGAGTGCATCTGCAGGATGCGGCCGATGCGCTCCTTCTTGCCCTTCACCGAGTTCAGCACGGTGTCGCCACCGTTCAGGGTGCCCGAGTAGACACGGAAGAAGGTCAGCGCGCCTACGAACGGGTCGGTGATGATCTTGAAGGCCAGCGACGAGAACGGCGCCTTGTCGTCCGACTTGCGGGTCATTTCGACGGTGTCGTCGTCAACGTCCACGCCCTTCACGTCCGGCACGTCGACCGGCGACGGCAGCAGCTGGATCACGCCGTCCAGCATGGCCTGCACGCCCTTGTTCTTGAAGGCCGAGCCGCAGTACATCGGCACGATCTCGGTGGCCAGGGTACGGGTACGCAGCGCGTTGATGATTTCGGCCTCGGCCAGCTCTTCGCCGCCCAGGTACTTTTCCATCAGCTCTTCGCTGGCTTCGGCAGCGGTCTCGACCATGAACTGGCGAGCTTCTTCCGCAGCCGCCTGCAGATCGGCCGGGATGTCGCTGTACTCGAACTTCATGCCCTGCGAGGCTTCATCCCAGTGGATGGCCTTCATCTTCAGCAGGTCGACAACGCCCTTGAAGTTGTCTTCAGCGCCGATCGGCAGCTGCATCGGCACGGCAACCGCGCCCAGCTTGGCCTTCAGCTGGCCGACGACCTTCTGGAAGTTGGCACCGGTGCGGTCCATCTTGTTGACGAACGCGATGCGCGGCACGTGGTACTTGTTGGCCTGGCGCCACACGGTTTCCGACTGCGGCTGCACGCCACCGACGGCGCACAGGACGAAGACGGCACCGTCGAGCACGCGCAGCGAGCGCTCCACTTCGATGGTGAAGTCGACGTGCCCCGGGGTGTCGATGATGTTGAAGCGGTGCTCCGGCAGGGACTTGTCCATGCCCTTCCAGAACGCGGTGGTGGCAGCGGACTGGATCGTGATGCCACGCTCCTGCTCCTGCTCCATCCAGTCCATGGTGGCGGCGCCGTCGTGCACTTCACCGATCTTGTGGCTCTTGCCGGTGTAGAACAGGATGCGCTCGGACGTGGTGGTCTTGCCGGCATCGATGTGAGCCATGATGCCGAAGTTACGGTAACGCTCGATGGGAGTGGAACGGGCCACGGGAGCCTCTCAGATTTCTTGGATTTCGGATGGCCGAACGCCGCCTTTCGGCGGCCTTCGGATTGGCGCAGTCTTTCTGGGACCGCGAGGCAGCACGCACCGAAGTGGTGCTGCCCTGCCTGTTTTACAAGGCCGTCAAACTCACCAGCGGTAGTGGGCGAATGCCTTGTTGGCTTCGGCCATGCGGTGGGTTTCTTCGCGCTTCTTGATGGCGCCGCCACGGTTTTCCGAGGCGTCGATCAGTTCAGCAGCCAGCTTCTTCGGCATGGTGTTCTCGCCGCGCTTGCGCGCGGAGTCGATCAGCCAGCGCATGGCCAGGGCCATCTTGCGCGACGAACGCACTTCGACCGGCACCTGGTAGGTGGCACCACCGACGCGGCGCGACTTGACTTCGACCGCCGGAGCGACGTTGTCCAGAGCCTTCTGCACCAGTTCAATGGCGTTGGCGCTGCTGTTCTTCTCGGTGATCACGTCCATGGCGCCGTACACGATCTTCTCGGCGACGGACTTCTTGCCGCTCTGCATGACCATGTTGATGAAACGGGCGATGGTTTCGCTTCCGTGCTTCGGATCGGGCAGGACGGAACGCTGCGGAGTATTACCCTTACGCGACATTGTGCTCTCTCCTTATGCCTTCGGACGCTTGGCGCCGTACTTGGAACGGGCCTGGCGACGCTTGGCAACGCCGGCGGCGTCGAGCGAGCCACGAACGGTGTGGTAACGCACACCCGGCAGGTCCTTGACGCGACCGCCGCGGATCAGGACCACGGAGTGCTCCTGCAGGTTGTGGCCTTCACCACCGATGTAGGAAATCACTTCTTCCTGGTTGGTCAGGCGGACCTTGGCAACCTTGCGCAGAGCCGAGTTCGGCTTCTTCGGAGTGGTGGTGTAGACACGGGTGCAGACGCCACGGCGCTGCGGGCACTTGTCGAGCGCCGGCGAGGCACTCTTGTAGGTGGTCGCTTGCCGCGGCTTGCGGACCAGCTGGTTGATCGTCGCCATCAGTAGGTTCTTCTGATTGGTGGCCGGAAAATCCGGCCAGAGATGCGGAAATGTTAAAGCAGGCCAAAATTCTGGCCTGCTGAGACAGACGATTGTAGCAACCTGCCAGGAAAGCAGTCAAACGCCTCCTGTCAAGCCCGCTCCTGATCCCGGAACGTTACTGGGGGGCCTCCATGTACCCCGTTCAGGTTGGCGGGGTGAACCACGAGGTCCACCCTGCCCTGCGCCGGTAGAGTCGACTGTTAGCCGACTCTCGATGGCAGTCGACCAACAGTCGACTCTACCGCCCGGGTGGTCCGGCCTTGCGGCCGGACCAGATGCATCATTCTTCGCCCGAGGCCTGTTCAGCTTCGGCTTCAACCACCGCTGCCTCGACCGCAGCCGGAGTGCCGGCCAGGGTCTGCATTTCCGACTCGGTAAGGCCGGAGGCGCCGCGGCGGCGGTTGCTGTGGTACGCCAGGCCGGTACCGGCCGGAATCAGGCGACCCACGATGACGTTTTCCTTCAGGCCGCGCAGGTTGTCCGAGGTGCCGCGGACGGCCGCTTCGGTCAACACACGGGTGGTTTCCTGGAACGACGCGGCCGAGATGAACGATTCGGTCGCCAGCGAGGCCTTGGTGATACCCAGCAGCACCGGATCGAAACGAGCCGGCAGCTCGTTGCGGGCCGCGAGGCGCGCATTCTCCTCGATAACGCGCTGGCGCTCCACCTGTTCGCCGTTCAGGAACTTGCTGCTGCCCTGGTCGGTGATCTCGACCTTGCGCAGCATCTGGCGGGTGATCACCTCGATGTGCTTGTCGTTGATCTTCACGCCCTGCAGACGATACACGTCCTGGATTTCCTTCACCAGGTAGGCAGCCAGCGGTTCGACACCCAGCAGGCGCAGGATGTCCTGCGGGCTCGGCTCGCCGTCCACGATGGTTTCACCCTTGGTGACATGCTCGCCTTCGAACACGATGACCTGGCGGTACTTCGGGATCAGCTCTTCGTGCTCCGAACCATCGGTGTCCTTGATGATCAGGCGCTGCTTGCCCTTGGTGTCCTTGCCGAAGCTGATGATGCCCGAACGCTCGGCCAGCACCGCCGGATCCTTCGGCTTGCGGGCTTCGAACAGATCGGCCACGCGCGGCAGACCACCGGTGATGTCGCGGGTCTTCGACGCTTCCTGCGGAATCTTGGCGACCACGTCACCCACGCCGACGGCAGCGCCGTCCTGCAGGTTGACGATCGAGCGCGGCGGCAGCAGGTACTGCGCCGGCAGATCGGTGCCCGGGATCGACAGGTCATTGCCCTTGGCGTCGACGATGCGCACGATCGGGCGCAGGTCCTTGGCCTGGGTACCACGACGCTTCGGATCGGTGATTTCGCGCGAGGCAAGGCCGGTCAGCTCGTCGGTCTTCTCGATGACGGTGATGCCGTCGACGAAGTCGATGAAGCGGATGAAGCCGGCCACTTCCGACACGATCGGGTGGTTATGCGGATCCCAGTTGGCCACGGTCTGGCCAGCCTTGATCGCATCACCGTCCTTGGACGTGATGGTCGCACCGTACGGCAGCTTGTAACGCTCACGCTCACGACCGTGGGCATCGAGCACCGAGATTTCGCCCGAGCGCGACACCGCCACCAGCGAGCCGTTGGCGTGCTCGACCGACTTGAGGTTGCTGAACTTGACCGAGCCGGTGGTCTTGACGGTGATGTTGTCGACCGCAGCAGCTCGCGACGCCGCACCACCGATGTGGAACGTACGCATGGTCAGCTGGGTACCCGGCTCACCGATGGACTGGGCGGCGATGACGCCGACCGCTTCACCGATGTTGACCAGGTGGCCGCGGGCCAGATCGCGGCCGTAGCAGCGCGAGCAGACACCGAAGGCCGATTCGCAGGAGATGGTCGAGCGGACCTTGATGGTCTGCACGCCGGCATCTTCCAGCTTGGCCACCCAGGCTTCGTCCAGCAGGGTGTTGCGGGTGACGATCGGATCTTCATCGTTGCCCGGCAGGAACACGTCCTCGGCCACCACGCGACCCAGCACGCGGTCCTTCAGCGGCTCGACCACGTCGCCGCCTTCCACGATCGGGGTCATGATCAGGCCTTCGGTGGTACCGCAATCCACCTCGGTGATCACCACGTCCTGCGCGACGTCGACCAGACGACGGGTCAGGTAACCCGAGTTCGCGGTCTTCAGCGCGGTATCGGCCAGACCCTTACGGGCACCGTGGGTGGAGTTGAAGTACTCCTGCACGTTCAGGCCTTCGCGGAAGTTCGCCTTGATGGGCGTCTCGATGATCGAGCCGTCCGGGCGGGCCATCAGGCCGCGCATGCCGGCCAGCTGACGGATCTGCGCCTGCGAACCACGCGCACCGGAGTCGGCCATGATGTACAGCGAGTTCATCGACTTCTGGTCGATGGTCTCACCCTTGGCATTGACCACCTTCTCGGTACCGATGGTGTCCATCATCGCCTTGGCGATGCGCTCGTTGGTGCGCGACCAGATGTCGACCACCTTGTTGTAGCGCTCGCCGGCGGTGACCAGGCCCGACTGGTACTGCTCCTGGATTTCCAGCACTTCGGCTTCGGCCTCGGTGAGGATGCCCTTCTTCTCGTCCGGGATCAGCATGTCGTCGATGCCGATCGAGACGCCGGCACGGGTCGCGTAGGCGAAGCCGGTGTACATCAGCTTGTCAGCGAACACGACCGTGTCCTTCAGGCCCAGCTGGCGGTAGCTGGAGTTGATCAGGCGGCTGATGTTCTTCTTGGTCAGTTCGACATTGGCCAGTGCGAACGGCAGGCCTTCCGGCAGGATTTCAGCCAGCAGGGCGCGACCGATCGTGGTGTCCACGATCGAGGTCTTGTTCTGCTTGTTGCCATCTTCGTCGGTCACCACCTCGGTGATGCGGACCTTGACCTTGGCGTGCAGTTCCACCACGCGGTTGTCGTAGGCGCGCTTGACTTCGGCGATGTTGGCGAAGGCCATGCCCTCGCCCTTCTTGTTCTCCAGCGAGCGGGTCATGTAGTACAGACCCAGCACGACGTCCTGCGACGGCACGATGATCGGCTCGCCGTTGGCCGGCGACAGGATGTTGTTGGTCGACATCATCAGCGCACGCGCTTCCAGCTGGGCTTCCAGCGAGAGCGGCACGTGGACGGCCATCTGGTCACCGTCGAAGTCGGCGTTGAAGGCGGTGCAGACCAGCGGGTGCAGCTGGATGGCCTTGCCTTCGATCAGCACCGGCTCGAACGCCTGGATACCCAGACGGTGCAGGGTCGGCGCACGGTTCAGCATCACCGGATGCTCGCGGATGACCTCTTCCAGGATGTCCCAGACTTCGGCTTCTTCGCGCTCGACCAGCTTCTTGGCGGCCTTGATGGTGGTGGCCAGGCCACGACGCTGCAGCTTGGCGAAGACGAACGGCTTGAACAGCTCGAGCGCCATCTTCTTCGGCAGGCCGCACTGGTGCAGGCGCAGGTACGGGCCGACCACGATGACCGAACGGCCCGAGTAGTCGACGCGCTTGCCGAGCAGGTTCTGGCGGAAGCGACCCTGCTTGCCCTTGATCATGTCGGCCAGCGACTTCAGCGGGCGCTTGTTGGTGCCGGTGATGGCACGGCCACGACGGCCGTTGTCCAGCAGCGCATCGACCGACTCCTGCAGCATGCGCTTTTCATTGCGCACGATGATGTCCGGCGCGCTCAGTTCGAGCAGGCGGCGCAGGCGGTTGTTGCGGTTGATGACGCGGCGGTACAGGTCGTTCAGGTCGGAGGTCGCGAAGCGGCCGCCATCCAGCGGGACCAGCGGACGCAGGTCCGGCGGCAGCACCGGCAGCACGGTCATGACCATCCATTCCGGACGGTTGCCCGATTCCAGGAAGGCTTCGATCAGCTTGATGCGCTTGGTGAGGCGCTTGAGCTTGGTTTCCGAACCGGTAGCGGCGATTTCCTCGCGCAGGCGGGTCATTTCCGACTGCAGGTCGATCGTGCGCAGCAGTTCGTACACGGCCTCGGCGCCCATGGCGGCGTCGAAGTCGTCACCGTGCTCCTGGCGGGCCTGCAGGTACTGTTCCTCGGTCAGCAGCTGGCGGCGTTCCAGGGCGGTCAGGCCCGGCTCGGTCACCACGTAGGCTTCGAAATACAGCACGCGCTCGATGTCGCGCAGGGTCATGTCCAGCATCAGGCCGATACGCGACGGCAGCGACTTGAGGAACCAGATGTGGGCGACCGGCGAAGCCAGGTCGATATGGCCCATGCGCTCGCGGCGCACCTTGGCCAGGGTCACTTCGGTGCCGCACTTTTCGCAGACCACGCCGCGGTGCTTCATGCGCTTGTACTTGCCGCACAGGCACTCGTAGTCCTTCACCGGTCCGAAGATGGCGGCGCAGAACAGGCCGTCGCGTTCCGGCTTGAAGGTGCGGTAGTTGATGGTTTCCGGCTTCTTCACTTCGCCGAAGGACCACGAACGGATCAGGTCCGGCGAAGCCAGCGCGATCTTGATCGCGTCGAAGTCCAGCGTCTGGCGCTGCTGGTTGAAGAGGTTGAGCAGGTCTTTCATGGTGTTCTCCAGAAGGAGGAATGCTGTGTCGATGGGCTTTCAGTTCACTGCCAGCGGCGCGGCGGTGGAGGCCGCCGCGCCGGCATGGATCAGTTGTCTTCCAGTTCCATGTTGATGGCCAGCGAGCGGATTTCCTTCACGAGCACGTTGAAGGATTCCGGCATGCCCGCGACCATCTCGTGCTCACCGTCGACGATGTTCTTGTACATCTGGTTGCGGCCCTGCACGTCGTCGGACTTCACCGTCAGCATTTCCTGCAGGGTGTAGGCCGCGCCGTAGGCTTCCAGCGCCCAGACTTCCATTTCACCGAAGCGCTGGCCGCCGAACTGCGCCTTGCCGCCCAGCGGCTGCTGGGTGACGAGCGAGTACGGGCCGGTCGAACGGGCGTGCATCTTGTCGTCGACCAGGTGGTTCAGCTTCAGGTAGTGCATGTAACCAACCGTGGTGTGGCGATCGAATGCTTCACCGGTGCGGCCGTCGTACAGCTGGGTCTGGCCACTGCTCGGCAGGTCGGCCAGTTCCAGCATGCGCTTGATTTCCGCTTCGGTGGCGCCGTCGAACACCGGGGTGGCCATCGGCACGCCGTCGGTCAGGTTGCGGGCCAGGCGCAGCAGTTCCTCGTCGCTGAACTGCGACAGGTCGACACGGTTGGCCACGTTGGTATCGTCGTGGTTGTAGATGTCGTCCAGGAACTTGCGCAGGTCGGCCACCGCCGCCTGGGCTTCCAGCATCGCCTGGATCTTGCGACCCAGGCCCTTGGCGGCCCAACCCAGGTGCACTTCCAGGATCTGGCCGATGTTCATGCGCGACGGCACGCCCAGCGGGTTCAGCACGATATCCACGGTTTCGCCCGAGGCCATGTACGGCATGTCCTCGACCGGCACCACGTTGGAGACCACACCCTTGTTGCCGTGGCGGCCGGCCATCTTGTCGCCCGGCTGGATGCGGCGCTTCACGGCCAGGAACACCTTGACCATCTTCAGCACGCCCGGGGCGAGGTCGTCACCGGCGGTGATCTTGCCGCGCTTGTCGGCGAAGCGACGCTCGAATTCCTTCTCGTGCGCCTGGATCTGCTTCTGTGCGCGCTCGATGGCTTCCGAAGCGTCTTCGTCCTTCATGCGCAGGGCGAACCAGTCAGCCTTCTTCAGGCCGTCCAGGAAGGCGTCGGTGATCACGTCACCCTTCTTCAGGCCAGCGCCACCGTTGACCACCTTGCCCACGATCTGCGAACGCAGACGCATGTAGATGGCGGCCTCCAGGATGCGGAACTGGTCGTCGAAGTCCTTCTTGACGCGCTTGATTTCAGACTCTTCGATCTGGCGGGCGCGCTTGTCCTTCTCGATGCCGTCGCGGGTGAAGACCTGCACGTCGATGACGGTGCCGTCCATGCCCGGCGGAACGCGCAGCGAGCTGTCCTTCACGTCCGAAGCCTTCTCGCCGAAGATCGCGCGCAGCAGCTTCTCTTCCGGAGTCAGCTGGCTTTCGCCCTTCGGGGTGACCTTGCCGACCAGGATGTCGCCGGCACGGACTTCCGCACCGATGTACACCACGCCGCTCTCGTCCAGGCGGTTCAGCGCCTGCTCGGAGACGTTCGGGATGTCGGCGGAGATTTCCTCCGGCCCCAGCTTGGTGTCACGCGCGACGCAGGTCAGCTCTTCGATGTGGATCGTGGTGTAACGATCTTCTTCCACCACGCGCTCGGAGAGCAGGATGGAGTCTTCGAAGTTGTAGCCGTTCCACGGCATGAACGCGATCAGCATGTTCTGGCCCAGGGCCAGTTCGCCGATGTCGGTGGACGGACCGTCGGCCAGCACGTCACCGCGGGCGATGACGTCACCCACCTGGACCAGCGGACGCTGGTTGATGCAGGTGTTCTGGTTCGAACGGGTGTACTTGACCAGGTTGTAGATGTCCACGCCCGCGTCGGTGGCGCCAACGATCTCTTCCTCGTTGACCTTGACCACGATGCGGGCTGCGTCGATCTGCACGATCTCGCCACCACGGCGGGCGTTCACGGTCACGCCGGAGTCACGCGCCACGGCGCGCTCGATGCCGGTACCCACCAGCGGCTTCTGCGCACGCAGGGTCGGCACGGCCTGACGCTGCATGTTGGCGCCCATCAGTGCGCGGTTGGCGTCATCGTGCTCCAGGAACGGAACCAGCGCGGCCGCGATCGACACGGTCTGCATCGGCGAGACGTCCATGAAGTGCACTTCCGCCGGCGGCTTCAGCAGCGATTCGCCCTGGAAGCGGCACGGCACGAACTGCTCGGTCAGGGTGCCCTTGGCGTCGGTCAGCGCGTTGGCCTGCGCAATGACGTACTCGTTTTCTTCGATCGCCGACAGGAACTCGACTTCGTCATAGACCTTGCCGTCCACGACCTTTCGGTACGGGGTCTCGAGGAAACCGTACTGGTTGGTGCGGGCGTACACGGCCAGCGAGTTGATCAGGCCGATGTTCGGGCCTTCCGGGGTTTCGATGGTGCAGACGCGACCGTAATGGGTCGGGTGCACGTCGCGCACTTCGAAGCCGGCGCGCTCGCGGGTCAGGCCGCCCGGGCCCAGGGCCGAGACGCGACGCTTGTGCGTCACTTCCGACAGCGGGTTGTTCTGATCCATGAACTGCGACAGCTGCGAGGAGCCGAAGAACTCCTTGATGGCAGCGGCGACCGGCTTGGCGTTGATCAGCTCCTGAGGGGTCAGGCCTTCCGACTCGGCCATCGACAGGCGCTCCTTGACCGCGCGCTCGACGCGGACCAGGCCCACGCGGAACACGTTCTCGGCCATTTCACCGACCGAGCGCACGCGACGGTTGCCCAGGTGATCGATGTCGTCGACCACGCCGCGACCGTTGCGGATCTCGGTCAGGACCTTGATCACGTCGAGGATGTCGGAGCTGTCGCCGTGGGCGGCGACCAGGCGCTTGGACTCTTCGTCGTTGCGCTCACCGAAGTACTTGCTGTCGTACAGCACGGCTTCGCCGGTGGTTTCCTTGCGGCCCACGCGACGGTTGAACTTCATGCGGCCGACCGCGGACAGGTCGTAGCGCTCGAAGGTGAAGAACAGGTTGTGGAACAGGTTCTGCGCGGCATCCTTGGTCGGCGGCTCGCCCGGACGCATCATGCGGTAGATCTCGACCAGCGCTTCCAGCTGGGTCTTGGTCGGGTCGATGCGCAGGGTGTTGGACAGGTACGGACCACGATCCAGGTCGTTCACCCACAGGGTGCCGACCGCGTCCACGCCGGCCTTGCGGAAGGCCTGCAGCTGTTCGTCGGTGATCTCGTCGTTGGCCTGGGCCAGCAGTTCGCCGGTCGAGGCATCGACCACGTCGTGCGACAGGATGCGGCCGACGATGTAGTCGTCCGGCACGGCCAGGGCGGCGATGCCCGAGGCTTCCAGCTGCTTGATGTGGCGCGCGGTGATGCGCTTGCCGGCTTCCACGATGACCTTGTCGCCGTCGGCGAGGTCGAAGCCCAGGGTTTCGCCACGCAGGCGCTCGGGCACCAGCTCCAGCTGGACGCCTTCATCCGGGTTGATGTGGAAGGTGTTGATCTCGAAGAACTCGGCCAGCATCTCTTCGTTGCTGTAACCAAGCGCGCGCAGCAGGATCGACACCGGCAGCTTGCGGCGGCGGTCGATACGGGTGAACAGCGCATCCTTCGGGTCGAACTCGAAGTCCAGCCAGGAACCGCGGTAAGGAATGATGCGGGCGCTGTACAGCAGCTTGCCCGAGCTGTGGGTCTTGCCGCGGTCGTGGTCGAAGAACACGCCCGGCGAGCGATGCAGCTGCGAGACGATGACGCGCTCGGTACCGTTGACGATGAAGGTGCCGTTCTCGGTCATCAGCGGGATTTCGCCCAGATAGACCTCCTGCTCCTTCACGTACTTGATGGCCTTGGTCGACGACTCACGGTCGTAGATCACCAGGCGCACGGTCACGCGCAGCGGGGCGCCGTAGCTCATGCCACGCTGGCGGCACTCACGCTCGTCGAAGACCGGTTCGCCCAGCTTGTAGCCGACGTATTCCAGGGCAGCGTTGCCGCTGTAGCTGGCGATCGGGAAGACCGACTTCAGCGCAGCGTGCAGGCCGTGGTCCGTGCGCTTGGCCGGATCGACGTTCTCCTGCAGGAATTCACGATAGGAATCCACCTGGATGGCGAGCAGGAACGGCACTTCGAGAATCGAGCGCTGCTTGCCGAAATCCTTGCGGATACGCTTTTTTTCGGTGAACGAATAGGACGTCATGAGGTCTTCCACCTTGTTGTGCGGATCGTGCGCCCACGATCCGAAGGGAACTTGAAATTGTCAGTTGGAAGTCGCTGGTATTGCCGGCACCAGCACGCCTTCTCCCGCTACTTCCAACTGCCAACTCGTCTGCTTCCACTCCCCCGCTGCCGCGCCATGCGCTGGCCTGCCGGGGTTTGACTGCAGCCCGTGTTGGGCTTTTTTCCTGCATTTGAAAAGGTAGAGTCGACTGTTAGTCAACTTCCTTCACAGCAGTCGACTAACAGTCGACTCTACACCACCGCAACAACGACCAAAGGCCGGGGGCTTACGCCCCCAGCCTTGGCTGCATCGCCGCGAATCGATGACGATGCAAGGTAACTGCTTACTTGACTTCGACAGTCGCGCCAGCAGCTTCCAGGTCCTTCTTCATCTTCTCGGCGTCTTCCTTCGAAGCGCCTTCCTTCAGGACGCCACCGGCTTCGGCCAGGTCCTTCGCTTCCTTCAGGCCCAGGCCGGTGATGGCGCGGACGGCCTTGATGACTTCGACCTTCTTGTCGCCGGCCGACTTCAGGGTGACGGTGAACTCGGTCTGCTCTTCAACAGCAGCGGCCGGGCCAGCGGCGGCAGCCACGGCAACCGGAGCAGCGGCGGAGACGCCGAACTTCTCTTCGATGGCCTTGACCAGCTCCATCACTTCCATCAGGGACTTCTCGGCGATGGCGTCGACGATCTGTTCGTTGGTAAGGGACATGATTAATACCTTTGGATGATTTTCTGGGTTGAGGTTCCGTCAGGAACCACGATAAGTCGAAACTCAGGCGGTCTCGGCGGCCGGCTCGGCAGCGTCGGCAGCGACGTCGCCACCACCCTGCTTCTCGCCAACGGCCTTGATGGCGCGGGCAAACATCGTGACCGGCTCGGTCAGGACGCGGGCCAGCATGGCCAGGGCCTGGTCGCGGGTCGGCAGCGAGGCCAGCACTTCGACGTGGCTTGCCGGGAACACTTCGCCACCGATGGCGACGACCTTAGCCTTCAGCTTGTCGTTGCCCTTGGCGGCTTCCTTGATCAGGCGACCGGCAGCGCCGGGCTCCTCGAGCGAGAACGCGTACAGCAGCGGACCAACCATCTGGTCCTGGGCGACTGCGAACTCGGTGCCTTCAACGGCGCGCGAAGCCAGGGTGTTCTTGACAACCTTCAAGAAAACACCGGTTTCACGAGCCTGCTTGCGCATCGCGGTCATCTGGGCGACCGTGGTGCCAGCGTATTCGGCTGCGATCAAGGAGTGGGCCTTGGCGGCGACGTCTGCCAGCTCGGCGACTACTTCTTGCTTCTGGGACAGATTGAGAGCCATTGCACTCCTCCTATTGAACTCCGCTTACGGCTCCTGCCGTGTGCGGTCCTGTGCGGCATCCGTCCTGGACGCCGGGAACATCGGGATGATGTTCCGGGGGTGGGCCGTTCTAGACCTGGAGTGGGCCAACCTGGGGAAACCCAGACGTGCGTGAACCAGAAAAACTCCAGAAGGGCACCATCTACGCAGGGTGATTCCGGGGAATCGATTAAGCGTTCATGACTGCTCCGGCGGCGACTCCTTGCCAGGTCGAGCTTCCCTGCCCGTCGCCGGTATTGCCACGACCGCGCCTGCGGTCTTTGACGGCTACCGCGGGCGATGCACTGCCAGCGATGCCTTCAAATGTCACGGTCACGGCACCGAAGGTACCGTGACCGCTTGAAACAATTACTTCAGGGTCAGCGACGACTGGTCGACGGTGACGCCCGGGCCCATCGTCGAGCTGACCGAAACCTTCTGCAGGTAGGTGCCCTTGGAGGTGGCCGGCTTGGCCTTGATCAGGTCCAGCAGCAGCGCGGTCAGGTTCGACTTCAGCGCGTCTTCGGCGAAGTCGGCCTTGCCGATGGTGCAGTGGATGATGCCGGCCTTGTCGGTACGGTAACGGACCTGGCCCGACTTGGCGTTCTTCACGGCTTCACCCGGGTTCGGGGAAACGGTGCCGACCTTCGGGTTCGGCATCAGGCCACGCGGGCCCAGCACGGTGCCCAGCTTGCCGACGACGCGCATGGCGTCCGGGGTCGCGATGACGACGTCGTAGTTCAGATCGCCGGCCTGCATCTTCTCGGCCAGATCATCCATGCCGACGGCTTCGGCGCCAGCGGCCAGGGCTTCGTCAGCCTTGGCACCGGCCGGAGCGAACACGGCGACGCGGACCGACTTGCCGGTACCGGCCGGCAGCACGGTGGAGCCACGGACCTGCTGGTCGGACTTCTTCGCATCGACGCCCAGGCGCACAGCGACGTCGATCGACTCGACGAACTTGGCCTTGGTGGCGGTCTTCAGGATGTTGATCGCGTCCTCGAAGGCGTATGCCTTGCCCGGAACGACGGCGGCCTTGATGGCCTTCTCACGCTTGGTCTGTGCCATCTTATTAACCCTCCACCACGAGGCCCATGGAACGGGCAGAGCCAGCGATGGTACGCACGGCGGCGTCCAGATCGGCGGCAGTCAGATCCGGTTCCTTCGCCTTGGCGATCTCTTCCAGCTGCTTACGGGTGACCTTGCCGACCTTCTCGGTGTTCGGGCGCTTGGAGCCCGACGAGATGCCAGCAGCCTTCTTCAGCAGGGTGGTGGCCGGGGTGCTCTTGGTGATGAAGGTGAACGTACGGTCCGAGTAGGCCGTGATGATCACCGGAACCGGCAGGCCCGGCTCGAGCTTCTGCGTGGCAGCGTTGAACGCCTTGCAGAATTCCATGATGTTCAGACCGCGCTGACCCAGCGCAGGGCCGACCGGCGGCGAGGGGTTGGCCTGACCGGCCTTCACCTGCAGCTTGATGTAACCGACAACTTTCTTTGCCATGTGAGTACTCTCCGGGTGCTAGCGCCTTTCGACAACAGGCTCCCCATCGGACCGGGAATCACGCGTCCCGGCATCGCGTTTTGAAATCATGCTGAAGGCCGCCTTGCGGCGGCCTCATCCTGCTGGCTTCCCAGCGGGGAGCCGCGCACTATATCAGGTTTTTTCTTCACATGCCTGAAGTGGCACATAAACGAGAGAAACCGGGCCAAGCCCGGTTTCTGTTCAGGAGCCGAGCATGGCTCGACTCTGCAGTTGGATCAGACGGCTTTTTCGACCTGGCCGAACTCGAGTTCGACCGGAGTAGCGCGACCGAAGATCAGCACGGAAACGCGCAGACGGCTCTTCTCGTAGTTGACTTCTTCGACGACGCCATTGAAATCGTTGAACGGGCCATCAGTGACGCGGACCATCTGGCCCGGCTCGAACAGCACCTTCGGACGCGGCTTCTCGACACCTTCCTGAACGCGGTTCAGGATGGCCTCGGCCTCGGAATCGGCGATCGGCAGCGGACGGTCGGCGGTGCCGCCGATGAAGCCCATGACGCGCGGGGTTTCCTTGACCAGATGCCAGCTTTCGTTGTCGATGCGCGGAATGCCGGCTTCTTCGTGGGTCTCGATCTGGACCAGCACATAACCCGGGAAGAACTTGCGCTCGGAGCGGCGCTTCTGGCCAGCGCGCATCTCGACCACTTCTTCGGTCGGGACCAGGACATCGCCGAAGCGCTCTTCCATGCCGTCACGGACGATGCGATCGCGCAGGGCCTGCGCCACCGACTTCTCGAAGCCCGAATAGGCGTGAACGACGTACCAACGCTTCATGCAATTCTCCTTAGCGGCTCAGGAACAACTGAACCAGCCACTGAATGACGTAATCGAACCCACCCAGCAACAGACTGAGAATGGTCACCACCACCATCACGACCCAGGTCATGCGGATGGCTTCCTGGCGCGTCGGCCAGACCACCTTGCGCAGTTCGAAGCGCGACTCGGAGAGGAATTCGCGGGTGTCGCGCCCCTTGCCGGTCAGCATGAACACGCCGATACCGCCAACCAGACCGACCACAACCGCCAACGCACGCAGCTGACCCGCCCACGCACCCAGCTGGGTGGCGCGACCGGAATCGGCGGAGAACCAGAACCAGACGAACAGACCGGCCAGCACCAGCAGCGATGCGGCGACGTACTTGACGATATCCCCGCCATTGGCGGAGTTGTCCTTGGAGTGTTCGATCTTGCTATTCATCCGGCTGTGTCTGCTTTAGCGGCCCAGGCCGCTGGATAAGGTGGGCAGATGGCACGCCAGGAGGGACTCGAACCCCCAACCTGCGGTTTTGGAGACCGCTGCTCTGCCAATTGAGCTACTGGCGTACGTGTTGAAACTTGCCTTCCCTTAGACGGCGAAGGCGGACCGAGGTTCCCGGCCCGCCATTCGCGTAACCGGCGGCGCTATGCAACCACCGGTACTGCAGGCTTACTCGATGATCTTCGAGACCACGCCGGCGCCGACGGTGCGGCCGCCTTCGCGGATGGCGAAGCGCAGGCCTTCGTCCATCGCCACCGGGTTGATCAGGGTGACGACCATCTTGACGTTGTCACCCGGCATCACCATTTC